>JAEWHU010000380.1 GCA_023387635.1 Bacillota bacterium | reverse complement strand
GACGAAAGCTGGCTATAAATTTGTAGGTTGGTATGTAGAGGATGGAGCAGACGCAGTTGATTTTTTCGCATGGACTTTTTACTATGACCAAACCTTGTATGCAAAGTGGAAAAAAGTTGATAGCAAGTCAATCGAATATTTAATAACGTTTAAGACAAACGGAGACACGGTAGACAATTCTTTTAAGGTAATCAAGAACTCTTTAATAAATAAACCAAATGCACCAACCAAAAGCGGCTATGAATTTGTGGCATGGTATAAAGACGCTAAATTAACAAAGAAATGGGACTTTACAAAGGATAAGGTTACAGCTAATACCACTCTTTATGCGGGTTGGAAGAAAAATAAGTAAATTATTATAGTTGTATACTGTATTTCATTTGGAGTATGACTTAAGGATGAACTTTAATGGATAACCACAATTACAAGAAGTACAAATACAAGACAAGTAAGGTAAATGGCATAGTTGCAAACTGCAAACTAACTAAGCAACTTAAGGTGTTTATCGCTTAAAGTAGACAAAACGCTTGAAGTTTGGGACAGACATCGTTCAGGCAACGATAACAATGAATTATATTATAGTGATAATGCACCTGTAACCATAACATTCAAAAAGGCAACTAATAATGATTTCGGCATTAATGGTTATCAGGGTTACCGTGTGGATGAAGCATCAGTACCTACCTTTGTTATCGCAAAGTACAATGTGTCTGTTTATGGCTATTCTAGTGGTGAAAAGGTAAATGCACAGGCTTTTAATGGCACGATTACATTAAATAAACCTGTTCATATTATCTTTTCCTGACTAATTACAGTGCATCCGGTAAGGATTGTGACGCTGGTATTTATATTGTATTTGGTAAGCTACTGTAACTCCAGCAAGTGCTACTGACAAAACAGTGACATGGCAATCATAAAAAAGTTGCAACCGTATCTAAAAATGGTAAGATTACAGCTAAAGCCAAAGGTACGGCAACCATTACAGTAAAAACAGCAAAAGGTAAAACCGCTACTTGTAAGATAACTGTGAAATAACATGGAAGCGTTTTATATGACTAAATAGCTACTTTAAATATAATAATGGTAAGAAAAACCCTCAGAGGTTTTAAACACTTCTGAGGGTTTTTAACGTACAAAAAAATATTTTCCTTAATCTAAATCAGTCGCAGGCCTGTTCACGTTAAGTTTATATAAATAAAAATAAGTTTAAGGAGGTTACGATAATGGCGCAAATTATATGGGTCTTAGTGTATATGCATTACGCAAGGGAGCTATAAACGGCAGATTCCCGGCTATTAGAGCAGGAAATCCTGATAGCGGTAAAATTCTTTTTGATAGAACTTTTAGCTCAATCCCTTGCTACTGAGGCTTGGAGTAACGTACAGCAGACTAAATAAAGGTGGACATACATTATGCAGACCCACAATAATACAAGAAAAGGCAAAAGTTACAACAGGAGTAAAAGCTACAACAACACTACTCAAGAACCAGAACAGCCAAAGAGCACCTTGCTAGTCTATTTAAACCTCCAGCGGATGCAAAAGAAGCAGAGACAGAACTGGATAGACTTTATGGTCGTCAATCCCGTAATACCCACAATTCGGGTAGTTTTACAGTATAAGGAGGTACAAATCAATGAAAGTACTTATCAAGAAACGCACCGCAGCACTGCTTTTATCGACTCTTTGCACCAAAACATTAGTTTTATTTGCAATAATACTTACAACTCTAGCACCAACAGCACCAGCATTAGCAAAAACGGATGACGAACTCAGGGTGGATGCTAATTGGAGCCTATTTGTAGCAGCACACAAAGAGGAGTGGGACAAAAATGATTCCATTATGGTATGTAATGGCGTTGAGTTACCACGCCCACGCTAACTCACAAGTAAATCAATCCATTGTTACCGCAAAACCTTATCATCTAAGTTACACGACCTGAATGTTTCTGAATTACGAATTTGTTCTATGCTTGGACACACAAAAGAGGGGTAATGTAATCAAACTCCTGAAGCAATAAAAAATCCCCAAAGCCTTGTATTTAAAAGCTTTGAGGACATTCAATCAGTGCGGATAGAGGGACTCGAACCCTCACGAAGTTTCCCCCGGCAGATTTTGAGTCTGCTGCGTCTGCCATTCCGCCACATCCGCATGAAGTAGCGAAATAAAGTTTAACACATTCTAAAAGAAAAAGCAAGTACAAATTGAAATATTGGTAAAAATAATTATATTTACCACATGTTTATGAAAAAAAGGCACTTATACGTACAAATCAAAAAGATTAGTTGAAACATTACTACAAAAAGGGTAAAATATTGTATTAACGGATAATATAATAATGTTATATAATAAGGTTGTACGATATTTACAGGGCGTAATTTGTACTGGAGGAAATAAATATGACATGTAATGAAGTACAAAGGCTTATCATGCCTTTTATTAATGGTGAATTGGACATTCAACAACTTGAAGAGTTTACCCAGCATATTAATACATGTTCTGTATGCATGGAAGAATTAGAAGTATATTATGTACTTGTATCAGGTATGAGACAATTAGATGATGATAAGGAGCTATCTAATAACTTTCATAAAGATTTAATAAATTTATTAAAAGATTCCGAAGATAAAATATTACACTACAAATTATTACATATTAGAAAACGAGTTGGATTAGCAATCATAATCGTACTTGCAGCATTTGCATCAAGTTTTCGTTTTGGGGAGTTTGTAGTAGAAGAAGTTAATAACAAAGTGATAAAAGAGAGTAATTATAATTTGAATAATGTATTTATACTTCATAATCCTTATTTTGTAGAAGATGATACAAAGCAAATACTTATTAGTAGATTGCCAGTTGAAATTTCTAAAAACCTATATAATATATATATGTATTTAGAAGAGGTAGATAAGGAATCGGCAGACAATATGATGAATATATTTGGAAATAAAATATGGGAAAATGGCGGATTTCCTAATACCTATGGTATTCGTAGTAATGAAGTTAGTAAGAAAGAATATTTACATTAATGCCTTATAGACATAAGGTATCCAGATAGGAGTTTACTCCTACCTAGAGTAAAGAGTGAAAGAAGTATAAATTAAGAAAGGTTGCCACGATGTGATGCTTTCACTCTTTTTTTATTAGTGGCTGTATCGCAGATAAGTCTGGGATATCAAGGGTTAAAACATGAAAGAAAAAATATTATTAATTGATGGTCATAGTATACTAAACCGTGCATTCTATGGTTTGCCAGTATTAACAAACTCAGAAGGAGTTTATACAAACGCAGTACTTGGTTTCTTAAATATTATGTTCAAAATAATAGATGAAGAAAAACCAAATTATTTAACGGTTGCTTTTGATGTAAACAAAAAAACTTTTCGTCATGAAATGTTTGAAGAATATAAAGGAACTAGAAAATCCATGCCAGAAGAACTTAGAGAACAAGTTCCTTTATTAAAAGAGGTCCTAGGTGCAATGGGAGTTAATATTATTGAAAAAGCTGGATATGAAGCAGATGATATATTAGGTACCATTGCTAAAAATTCAGAAAAAGCTGGCTTAGATGTAGCTGTTATCTCTGGAGATAGAGATTTACTACAATTAGCAACGGATGTTATTAAAATTCGAATTCCTAAGACGAAAAAAGGTGGTACGGAAATCGAAGATTACAATACAAAAGACGTAATTGAGAAATACGGCGTTACTCCACTTCAATTTATTGACTTAAAGGCTTTAATGGGAGATGCTTCTGATAATATCCCAGGAGTTCCTGGAATTGGTGAAAAAACTGCTACTAAAATCATAACAAGCTATGATTCTATTGAGAACGCATATGCGAATGTTGATAGTGTAACACCAAATAAGGCTAAAGAGTCATTAAGAGATAATTATGACTTAGCAGTTCTTAGTAAAACTTTAGCAACTATTAAAGTAGATTGTGACATAGATTATTCTCTTCAGGATGCAAAAATAGATAATCTTTATAATGAAAATGCATTTTCATATTTTAAAAAATTAGAGTTTAAGAGCTTATTAAATCGATTCCAAATGGAGATTGTTGGCGATACCAAATTAGAGGATAAATTTATGGTTGTTGATGATCTAAACATTGTAGAAGAAATATTTAATACCATCATAAAGAAAGCTTCAAAGATAGGAAGTGTTGGTTTTAAATTAATTATTGAAGGGGATACTGTTTTAGGTTTATCACTAAGCTATGGGGAAGATAATGTATATTTTATAAAAGTTCAAAATTTTATAACTACTCAGTTAATTTCTGATTTATTACAGTCATTAGTAAAGGCTGGAATTACACTAGCAACCTGTAATTTAAAACCTCAATTAAATTATATTAACTTTAAAGGTGAGTCGGGATTATTTGATCTAGGGATTGCGGCATATTTAATAAATCCATTAAAGGACTCTTATGAATACGATGATCTAGCAAGAGATTATTTATCCATGACTATTCCATCTAAAAAAGATTTTTTAGGAAAGACATCACTTATAAGTGCAATGGAAGATGATAAAAAAGAATTCATTAATTATGCTTGCTATGAAGGATATGCATCTTTCTTAGCTTATGATAAGTTAAAAAATTTAATATTAGAGAATGGTATGGAAGAATTATTCTATAATATAGAAATGCCATTAATATTTACTTTATTTGATATGGAAACAAAGGGAATAGGTATTAATAGAGCAGGTCTTAAAGAATATGGTGATAAATTAGCTATTACAATAAAAGAGCTAGAAGAAAAAATATATAATTTAGTTGGTGAAGAATTTAATATTAATTCACCAAAACAACTTGGTATAATTTTATTTGATAAATTACATTTACCATTTGGCAAGAAAACTAAAACAGGTTATTCTACTTCTGCTGATATATTAGAAAAGTTAGCTATGGAACACCCAGTTGTAAATATGGTATTAGAGTATAGACAAGTTACAAAATTAAAGTCAACTTATGCAGATGGGTTAGCAACTTATATTGGTAGCGATGAAAGAATTCATGGTAAATTCCATCAAACGATTGCTGCAACTGGACGTTTAAGTAGTACAGAACCAAATCTTCAAAATATTCCTATTCGTATGGAACTTGGAAGAGAAATAAGAAAAGTATTTATACCAAAAGAAGGATATATATTTGTAGATGCGGATTACTCTCAAATCGAACTTAGAGTATTAGCTCATATGTCAAAGGATGAGAGATTAATAGCTGCATATAAATCAGAACAAGATATTCATAGAATTACAGCGTCAGAAGTATTCCATACACCGATTAATGAGGTTACTCCATTACAAAGAAGCAATGCAAAAGCAGTAAACTTTGGTATCGTATATGGTATTAGCTCCTTTGGTTTAGGACAAGATTTAAATATCACTAGGAAAGAAGCAGAAACCTATATTAATAAATATTTTGAAACTTATCCATGTGTTAAAGAATTCCTTGATAGTCTTGTTGAAGAGGGAAAGAAAGATGGCTATGTAACTACGTTATTTGGAAGAAGAAGACCAATTCCAGAATTAGCATCTTCTAACTTTATGCAACGTTCCTTTGGAGAACGTATCGCCATGAATTCGCCAATACAAGGAACAGCGGCTGATATCATTAAAATTGCTATGAACCGAGTAAATAGTAGATTAAAAGAGGCCAATATGAAGTCAAGCCTTATATTACAAGTACACGATGAACTTTTAATTGAAGCCTCCATGGATGAGCTAGAAGAAGTAAAAACCATTCTAAAGGAAGAAATGCACCGTGCTGCTGATTTAAGTATTCCATTAGAAATTGATGTAAATACAGGTCTTAATTGGTATGAGGCAAAATAAACATGGGAGATGGGTGTGAATATGAAAGTTATTGGAATTACTGGAGGAATTGGTAGTGGTAAATCTACAATTTCTGATATATTAGAGAATAACTTTAATGCCTTTATTATTAGTACAGATGCCATTGCTCATGACCTAATGGGTAAGGGAATGGTGTCTTATAAAAAAATAGTTGACTATTTTGGAGAAGAAATATTAGATGATAACAAAGAAATTAATCGAGCTAAATTAGCAGAGTGTGTTTATGGACAAAAGGATAGACTATTAAAATTAAATTCGTTTACCCATCCCTATGTTATGGATTATGTAAAAGATTTGATTAAAATAAAGGTGAAAGAATATCCTCTTATTGTTATAGAAACAGCTCTTCCAGTCGAAGCAAAGCTACATGAAATATGTGATGAAATATGGTATGTCCATGCATCTAATGAGGTTAGAAGAAAACGACTTAAAGAAACTAGAAATTATAGCGATGAAAAAATTGATACTATTTTTTTAAATCAGATGAAAGAAGACGAATATCGAAAGCTTTGCACTTATGAAATAAAGAATGAAGGTTCGCTTAAAAATATATTTGACAAGATACAACTTTATGTAGAGAAATAGTACAAAATATAGTATAATTAGAGTAAATTATCTGTGATTAGAAGTTTGGGGGATTTTACTATGGATAACATAAGGTATCCAGAGCATTTAGTATTTGGTTTAGATATCGGAACAAGGAGTATTGTAGGTACAGTTGGATATAAAGAGAGCACGAACAATTTCGTAGTAGTAGCTCAATGTATTAAAATGCATACCACAAGAGCCATGTTGGACGGTCAAATCCATGATATACTAAAAGTCTCAGAGACAATTAGAAGTGTAAAAAAAGAATTAGAAACGCAAATAGGAAGAGAATTAAAAGATGTTTCTATTGCTGCTGCTGGTAGAGTTTTAAAAACGGTAACTGCAATGGCAGAGTATGAATTCCCAAGCGAAATCATTGTGAATGAAGAACATGTTCATTCTCTAGATTTAATTGGTGTAGAAAAAGCATACGAAACTTTAAGAGATGAATTAAAAGAAGATAAGATAAATTTTTATTGTGTTGGTTATTCTGTAATTAAGTATTACCTAAATGGATTTGTTATGACAAAGTTAGAAGGGCACAAGGCATCAAAGATTTCTACGGAAATCTTAGTTACCTTTTTGCCTGATGAAGTTATTGATGGATTATATGCAGCAGTTGAAAAAGCAGGACTTTTAGTGTCTAATCTAACATTAGAACCAATTGCTGCTATTAATGTAGCAATACCAGAAAAATTTCGCTTGCTTAATATAGCACTTGTGGATGTTGGGGCAGGCACCTCGGATTTATCTATTACAAAAGATGGAAGTATTATTGCATACGGAATGATACCATATGCAGGTGATGAAATAACAGAAGCTATTGTCCAGAAGTATTTGGTAGAGTTCAATGTTGCTGAAACCATGAAGATATCAGCCATGAAGAAAAAGAAGATTACATACAAAGATATCATGGGTATTAGCCATAAAATTGATTCTAAAACAATGTTAGAAGATATAAGGGAAACAATTCATAAAATCACGAAATCAATTGCTTCTAAAATTATAGAATTGAATGGGAATAAAGGCGTCAGCGCAGTTTTTATCATTGGAGGTGGTGGGAAGGTTCCTGAATTTGTATCTAGTTTAGCCGAAGAATTAGACCTTTCTAAGGATAGAGTTGCACTTCGTGGAGCAGAAGTATTACAAGAAGTTACTTTCTTGCAAGATATTAAAAAAGATCCTCTCCTTGTTACTCCAATTGGTATTTGCTTAAACTATTATGATAAAGCGAATAATTTTATTTTTGTAAATATCAATGGCGAGAGAATTAAACTATACGACAATAACAAGTTAACGATAGTGGATGCTGCAATCGGGCTTGGATTTCCAAATAAGAAACTTTTTCCAAGAAGAGGCAAATCAATCAATTACACATTAAATGGCACAGAACGTTTGGTTCGTGGTGAACTTGGGGAAGCTGCAATTATAAAGTTAAATGGTGAGATAGTAGGACTAAGTAGTAGAATAGTGCAAAATGATAAGATAGAAATTATTGAATCTACTATTGGAAAAGATGCAGTATATGAAGTAAGGCAAATACCAGAGTATCATAGTACCATAACCTTTCTTGTAAATGGACAAACTGTTATATGCCCCAAATTTGTTATGGCAAATGGGAAGTTAGTCTCTGAGTTCTATAACATAAAGGATAATGATGAGATTATCATATTAAATTATTATACCCTTGAGCAAATATTAGAATTTATGGATCTTAAGGTTAATGGAAAATGTATGGTGAATAATGTATATGCCCAATTAACAGATAAAGTATATGAAAATTTCTCAATACAAATTGAGATTAGCGAGGAAGAATTTCATTACGATAATGAATATAATTTAGATGATGTTGCATCTGTAGAAACCATAGAAAGTAATGAAAAAGGATTAGAGTTAGAGGCGAATACAGTAAGTGAGAATAAGGATGAAATAACAGTAATAGTTAATAATGAAAATGTAAAGTTATATGGAAAAACCAACTATATTTATGTTGATGTTTTTGATTATTATCCTTTTGATTTATCAAGGGCAGCACAGTTCCGATTAGTTACTACTTTGAATGGAGAAAAAGCTGATTTTACTACACCGATAAAAGAAAAGGATGTCATAGGATTATACTGGAAGGAGTAATAAATCTTGACTACTACTAATGTATTTGATATACAGAGTAAATTTTCAAAGTTACACATTCCTTTTATTTTTATTTTGGTATTATTTGTAATTGAACGTGATTTTAAATTAAGTGAAACTAATGCTATTTATAGTCTTTGGTGGCTCATACCTATATTAATTACTGAAATAATTGCATATAAGAAAAAATTCTTTTTGCAAGATAAACTTTTATTTATTATTAGATATATTGAACTTAGTTTGGCAGCTTTTATATTTACCTTTTCTGACTATATTTATTTTGCTGTGATAGCAGGACTCTTTTATTATATATTGTTTATAGAATTTATAGCCCTTTTTGATTATAGCGATGTCTATTATCGTTTTATAAGTGGAGTACTAGGTGGAATTCCAGCCATAATAAGTATTTGTTATTCTACTTATTTAAAACGAAACATAAATGATGTTTTGTTTATTCAACTAGGTTTTTTTATTTCTCTAATTGTTATTATTATCTATAATGCTACTATAGCAGAAAAATGTAAGAATTTATTAGAAAAACAGTTGTTTCGACAAAACCGTTTACTTAGTAATGTAAAAGAAACGAATGAGGCATTAAAGCTACATCAAGAAAAAGTAAAAAAAGTAAATGAAGAGCTCGGTTTTCAAAAAGTTATGTTAGAAGCAGCCAACAAGAGAATAAATGAGCGTAATATTGAAATTATGATTCAGAATCAAGTATTAAAGTATATAAGTTCTTCTCTTGAGATAGATGAATTAATGAATTTAATAACAAGTTCTATGTTTCGTGAGTTAGAATTAGATGTATGTGCAATCGCGCTAAACCCAAACGTTATTGGGAATAAAAAAGTGATTTATAAGATTAGAACTAGTTTTAATAAAGAATATGAACATGAGTTAGGTAATCTGATAGAGAATGAACAATTTAAATGTTATCTTTGCTCAAATCAAAAATATATTGATAATCATGTAGTAGGAGATAAATATGATTTTACCAATAAATTAAATGTTGGCTCTTTTTTAATTGTACCATTAATTCGAAATGATGATCAAATAGGATTTATTTTTGTTGGTTCTAGAAAGTATGATAATTTTGTGGATAATGCTAATTTCTATGAAGCTATTGTAGCGCAGATATTAATTGCATTAAATAATGCGAATATGTATGCTAAAATGCAATACATGGCAATCCGTGATGGACTAACAGGAGTTTATAATCGTGGTCATTTATCAAAGTTGTTAAATACATATATCGAAGAAGCAATGGTGATGAAAACACCAATTACATTAGCCTTATTTGATATTGATAAATTTAAGACAATTAATGATACCTACGGGCATCTATTTGGCGATGTTATTATACAGACCATTGCGACTCTTGCAGATGAAATGGCAACAGAAAATGATGGTATTGTAGGGCGATACGGCGGAGAAGAGTTTGTTATTGTGTTTCCAGGTAAAAATTTGGACGAGGCATATAAACTTATAAAAAAACTTAAGATGAATATAAATGATAAAGAGATTTTTCATAAAGATGAAAAATTACATGTGAATGTAAGTGTAGGCGTTACTTCCTATCCCAAGACGTGTAAAAATCCTTATGAATTATTAAATAGGGCAGATTGGTCTATGTATTATTCGAAACAAAACGGTAGAGATCTTATTACTGTTGACAGTGATGAAGTAAGAGAAAAAGTATTAATGAAATAACATAAACAACTAAAAGTAAATTCTGTTGACAAAATCGCTAGAATAGAGGATACTTTTTCATGATACATATTAATCTATCTTATCCTATTCTGGATAAGATAGATTAATTCATATATAATAAAACGGTAAATAAATAGGAGGTACGTATGAATTTGTGCAGTATTGCAAGTGGCAGCAGTGGGAATTGTACCTTTGTCAGTAGTAATAAAACAAAACTTTTAATTGATGCTGGATTAAGTGGTAAAAAAATTGAAAATGGATTAAATAGTATAGATGTGAAACCTGATGAAATTCAAGGGATATTAGTAACTCATGAACACACTGACCATATAACGGGTATTGGTGTATTATCAAGAAGATATAATATACCTGTTTATGGAACAGCAGAAACTATCTGTGCTCTTTTAAAAAAGAATGTTGGAAAAATATCGGAAGATTTACTTCATTATGTAACACCAGATGAATCTTTTTATATAGATGATATATTGGTAGAACCATTTTCAACTTCTCATGATGCATCCAATCCAGTATGTTATACCTTTACTGCAGATGGGCATAAAGTTGGAATGGCAACTGACCTTGGTAAATATGATGATTATATAATATCTAAGTTAGCAGGTTCAGAAATTTTATTACTTGAAGCCAATCATGATGTTAATATGCTAATGGTTGGAGGGTATCCATATTATTTAAAACAGCGTATTTTAGGAGATAGAGGACATTTATCAAATGAAAATTCAGCTAAATTAATTGGAAAGTTAATCCATGACAAATTAAAATACATTGCACTAGCCCATCTAAGCGAAGAGAATAATTACGAAGAGCTAGCGTATGAGACAGTTCGCCAAGAACTAGGTAGGTATTATGAAGATAAAAAAGCTCAAAGTATTCTTAGTGTAGCGAAAAGAGATATGGCCTCACATATGTTGTCAACCACATAAATATCCAATTGGGAACATCCGAATTGGTGGATTATATAAAATATCAATTATTGAAAGGTTAGGTTTTAATATGAAGAAAACGATTGTTACAGTTGTAGGAAAAGATTGTGTTGGTATTATTGCTAAAGTATGTACATATTTAGCAAACAATAATATAAACATTTTAGATATTTCACAAACTATTGTTCAAGGTTATTTTAATATGATGATGATTGTAGATGCCAATGAAGCTCCAAAAAATAATGAGGATATCGCTTCTGAATTAGAACAAATAGGCGAGGAAATTGGTGTCATCATTAAAACAAGACATGAAGATATTTTTAATCGTATGCACCGTATATAGTGTTATCTACCTTTATACAAATGAAGAATTTAATGCGGTAGAATGAAGAAAAGTGTGAAAGAAAATATAAACTTAGAAAGGTTGCCACAATGTGATTCTTTCACACCTTATTATTTGTGGCAGTATCACAGACAAGTCTGGGATATGCAACGGGTGTAAATTATGATAAATATTAATGAAGTAATAGAAACTAGTAAGATGATAGAGCAAGAGAATCTAGATGTTAGAACCATAACTCTTGGTATAAGTCTTCTAGATTGTGCTGATAATGATTTAGATAAATTAAATGAAAATATATATAATAAAATCACAACAGTTGCGAAAGACTTAGTAGCAACAGGTAAAGCAATTGAAAGAGAATATGGCATCCCTATTGTAAACAAAAGAATCTCTATTACTCCAATATCCCTAGTAGGTGCAAGTGCATGTAAAACTCCAGAAGATTTTATAACCATTGCACAGACACTTGACAGAGCCGCAAAAACAGTAGGAGTTAATTTCATTGGTGGTTTTTCTGCCCTAGTATCAAAAGGAATGACAACAAGCGATGAAAACCTAATCCGTTCCATACCAAAAGCACTTGCATGTACAGAAAGAGTTTGTAGTTCTGTAAATGTAGGGTCGACAAAAACTGGTATAGATATGGATGCGGTAAAGCTACTAGGTGAAATCATTTTAGAAACTGCTAATGAAACAAAAGATAGAGATTCAATCGGATGTGCTAAATTAGTAATCTTTTGTAATGCTCCAGATGATAATCCATTCATGGCAGGTGCATTTCATGGTGTAACCGAAGGGGATGCTATTATTAATGTTGGTGTAAGTGGTCCTGGAGTAGTTAAAAAAGCATTAGAGGGAGTTCGAGGTGCTGATTTTGGTACTTTATGTGAAACTATAAAAACCACTGCATTTAAGATTACAAGAGTGGGCCAATTAGTTGCACAAGAAGCTTCTAGGAGAATGAACATACCATTTGGTATTATCGATTTATCTTTAGCTCCTACACCAGCGATTGGAGATAGTATTGCTGAAATATTTGAAGAGATGGGTCTTGAATATGCAGGTGCACCAGGAACAACAGCAGCATTAGCACTTCTTAATGACCAAGTTAAAAAAGGTGGAGTAATGGCATCATCTTATGTTGGTGGTTTAAGTGGAGCTTTTATTCCAGTAAGTGAAGACCAAGGAATGATTAATGCAGTGTTAGCCGGTGCATTAACTCTAGAGAAGTTAGAAGCCATGACTTGTGTTTGTTCTGTAGGACTTGATATGGTTGCAATACCTGGTGATACAAAAGCAACTACTATATCAGGTATCATTGCAGATGAAATGGCAATTGGTATGATAAATCAAAAGACAACCGCAGTTAGACTGATACCTGTAATTGGTAAATCAATTGGTGAGATGGTAGAATTCGGTGGATTGCTTGGATATGCGCCAGTAATGCCAGTAAACAAGTTCAGCTGTGATGATTTTATTAACCGTGGTGGAAGAATTCCAGCACCAATTCATAGTTTTAAAAATTAATTATTAATAAACTAAATTTATTAGTGTATATGTAAATATACAGATAGGAGTCAATATGAATTCAACTTTACAAAAACTAGATTATAAAAATATATTTTATTATTTTACAGAAATTTCAGCAATTCCAAGAGGTTCAAAAAATAATACAGCAATTAGTAATTATCTTGTGAATTTTGCAAAAGAAAGAGGTTTACAATATAGACAAGATGAGTTCGAAAATGTTGTAATTATTAAGGAAGCAACCAAAGGATATGAGAATTCAAAAGCAGTTATGATTCAAGGTCATATGGATATGGTTTGTGAGAAATCAAATGACAGCACCCATGACTTTTTAACACAAGGTATTGAATTATTTGTAGATGGTGACTTCGTACATGCAGATAGAACAACACTTGGTGCTGATAATGGTATAGCAGTAGCATATGCTCTTGCTTTGTTAGATGATAATACACTAGAACATCCAAGACTTGAAGTTTTAATTACTACAGATGAAGAAGTTGGTA
>JAEWHU010000328.1 GCA_023387635.1 Bacillota bacterium | reverse complement strand
GAAAAACAATCCTTAATTGATGATATACCTATGGGTCGTTTTGGTAAATGTGAAGAAGTTGCTGACTTCGTATATCAAATAGCAACTAGTAGCCCCTATCTAAATGGGCAGATTATCAAATTCGATGGCGCTTGGATATAACATTATACTTGTACAAACATTTGAGCCTAATTATTTACACGAAAAAAAGGTACTAATATAATCAGCATCGACTGAATATTAGTACCTTGTTTATTAAAATGTAATGGGATTATTTTCTTTATTATTCTTCATACACTTATATAATTCTTCATCCGTTAATTCTATTAATCCTCTAGAATTATTACAACATCCTCCTGATGTTTTCTTCCCATATCATGTCTTGCTTTACGATTTGCCACCGTATCAAATATGATTGAAAAATCATAGTCCTCAGGGTACATCATACTAGCTGCCACATGGAGTTTAATCCTTTTATGATTAATTAACTTTTTCTCTTTTTTACATTGTACTAATATCTCACCTTTCATATTAGCTTTTCCTGCTACAATACCTAGTTTTTTCTCTGGATAAATCATAACACAATCCCCTAGATTAAAACTTTGTGATCGATTGGATGTTATTCTGCTTTCTTTCCTTTTTTGAATTTTAGGTACATATTCCTTATTCAAAGTAGACTTATTCTCTGGCATATCATAGTTACCATACGCCTCCATACTAGCACGTTTTATCATATCATCTGGCATTCCAAGCCTCTTAGCAATATATAAAGCGCAACTCTCGCCAACTTTACCTATCTCTAACTTATACAGTGGCTTAAGAGTCTCTCTATCAAAAGCCATTCTAGCATTGGTTATCCCTTTTTCCTTCTCTGCATACGTCTTAATCTCAGGGTAATGTGTTGTTGCTAAAAAGATGCAACCACTTAATTTTAACTGCTCAAGTATAGCAATTGCTATTCCCATTCCTTCTGCAGGGTCCGTACCCGATCCCAATTCATCCAGTATAACTAAACTTTCTTCATTCACTTTTCTTAGAATATGAAGAATATTCGTAATGTGAGCAGAAAAGGTAGATAAATTCTCCGTTATATTCTGGCCATCACCAATATCACAAAGAACCTGACTGTTCATACAGATATCACTACTTTCACAAGGTAGATGTAGGCCGCACTGAGCCATAATACTAAATAATCCTACCGTCTTAATCGCTACGGTTTTACCGCCTGTATTAGGGCCAGTGATCACAATACCTTGATTCACTTCATCACTGCCCATGTTAATACCATCACTACCTATCATAAAATCTAGCGGTACACAAGATTCTTCATCCACAAATGGATGTCTCCCTTGTTTTATCACCATATATCTCTTTGTATTAATTTGGGGCTCTTTAGCATTTAATGAAGCACTTAATTTACCCTTTGCAAATACAAAATCTAAGGATACAATTGTTTCTATATCGCTATAAAATGCATCTTTCTTATCTGCCACCATACCAGCTAACGTATATAGTATTTTACGTTCTTCATTCTCTTCATCAAGTTTAAGAAGCTGTAATTCTTCATTTAATTTACTTATCGCAGTTGGTTCAATAAATAATGTAGCTCCTGTAGAAGATTTATCTATAACACTGCCTGATACCTTTAACTTATAATCCTTTTTTACAGGTAAGCAAGTATGCCCATTACGATTGACAATGAAGCTATCAGAGAAATATTCCTTGTGACCTCTTAATAATTCTTCTGCTTTACTTTTTATCTTATCTTCATATAACGAAACTTTACGTCTAATATCTCTTAGTTCATTTGTAGCAAAGTCATCAATTTTTCCACCTCGAATGGTTTTAAATATCTCATCCCTTAATTCATCAATGGAATCTAGCTCATCACTTCGATAAGATAGACCAATGCCATGACTCTTGCCACGCCCTAGATAATCTTTTAATCTTTTTACAGAACTTAAAGTTACTCCTATCATTTCAAGTTCAGAAGGTAATAAAATCTCACCTTTTACTGCTCCATCCACTAAATTTTCTATTCCACTCATAGTTGGAATTGGTGGTGTGCCTAATGTATCTAATAGTAATCTTGCTTCTGTGGTATCTCTAAGTTTTAATCTTAACTCATTCTCTGATAGATAAGGCTTTAAGTTACCTAATTCCTCTTTCGCTCTATCCGTTAATGCATACTCTTGTAATCTATTAATAATTACGTCAAATTCTAATGTCCTAAATGTTCTCTTCATTGCTGTATCTCCTAAACAATAATTTTTAATTTATAAAGTTGTCTTAGTGTGAAATAAAGGCAATTTCACACCCTGATTTGAGGCAGTATCCGAAACAGAACTTCGGATATGCAATCAATGGGAGCTAGGATGAAGAATACAAAAAATGCCTATGAAACACTGATATGAACCGTGTTTCATAGGCATATAATTCAAATTAATTATATCATAAGCGCACTAAATATACATTGACTTACCTAATAAGTCAAAATATAAAAAGTTAGAATTATGGTCCTAGTATAACATCAGTCATGGTGTTTTAGGCACAAAAATAAAACCTTTTAATTACTAAATGGTTTAAAACTAATGTGACTAAATGTGTTTCATACAATTATAATATTGTATTCTCCATAACAAATGCAATTAACATACTAACCTCTATTCTGACGCTTTAGCGTCCTTTAATAACGATAGCAACTTTGTGCACAAACACAAAAGTACCGTGTCAGCACAAATTGCCGTGTGAAATTGTTCTTTATTTCACACTACTTCCCAATTCTACGCTTTCTTATAACGTCTTTTTATTATTTTTTAAGTGAAAATAAAATTTAACTAAATTTAACTTTTCAATCTTTATGAATCATATCATAAGATAGGATTTTATGTCAATACCTTTTTTCTTTCCTCTAACTTTTTTATCCAATCCTTAAGCATCATAGTTCCCCACTGGTAGGCATCATTTGTATCATAGTTACGGTAAATACCTTCCATTGAGGTAATTAAGAATAAGTAGATGTCATACCACATGGCTCGAATCTTTTGATTATTAGATAATTCCTCAATCCCATATCCTCTAAAAAAGTTCTTATCATATCCATAAGTACGAAAACCTACTTCTAAAAGCTCATCTGCCCACATACATCTTTCAAAATCAATTAACCCTGTTATCTTATTCTCTTTCACAAATACATTACCAGCCCACAAATCCCAATGTACGAATCTTGGTGTAGTAACCTCATGGAAGATTTCTTTATCCTTTTCAAGAAGTTGGAAAATGTGATTAAAATCAACTTGTATATCAATATTTAGAGCATCTGCATCATGCATACAATCTTCTATCATACTTTTAAATACTTCATACCAATTATCCCCTTGTTTGTCTGGTAGTCCATAATAACCGAACTTTAAACCCACAATGTTATTCAATGCTGCATTATAAGTACCCAATTGATAATTTATTCGTTCTTTTTCTTCCTCTGTAAGATCCTTTGCTATGGTATTAAAACTTTTTCCTTCTAGCTTTTCCATGAAAAAATAATCACAATCACATAATTCATGGCTATTATCATAATACAATATCTTTGCAATAGGCACAGTTCCTATCTCACTTATCATCTTCATAGAATCCACTTCACTAAACATTATATTCTGCTCATAAGCCATTACTACCGTGTTTTTTGAAGGAGCAATTTTTAATATACACTCTCTCCCATCCCATAACCTAATCAAATAAGCTACATTAAAGTATCCTTCTGTTAATTCTATCACTCCAAATGCCTTATCTACTCCAAATGCCCTTGAAATCATTTTTTGTATTACATCTGCTGATTGAGTATTTTTTGTAATACTGTTTGGCATATATCCCCCGTTTCTAAAATCAAGATATAAATTTTAAAAAGGGAGCTTTCACTCCCTTTCTAAATTACATTTCAATAATCGAATCAAATCGTTTTGTATTTTCCTTGCTAAACAAACTCGTGTACAAATTCTTAATAATATATCTGCTAATTTGTATAATATTGTTCTATAATCTCAAGTGCTATTTCTTTCGCTGTCGCTCCAGATACTCCATTACTATCTATATCATTAAGATGTACTGCAAAATAGTACGTATCCACTTTGTTATCAACCATTCCTATAAACCAAGCATTATCATTATATCCTTTACCTGTTTTTCCATAGATAGAAGTACTTTCATTCTGACTGATTAACATTACTTCTTTCAATATCTCTATGCTTTGTTCTGTAAAATCAGTTTTTCCACTAAATATATTAGCCAGAACTTCCACTTGTTCTTTCGGTGAAATTTTTAATGAAGATTCAATCCAAAAACCATTTAAATCAGGCATTGGATTAATACCACTTCCATCCCATTCACTTATATCACAATTTCCGTATTCTAATTGGTTAAGGGTTTCTTGTATCTCTTCTTTTCCAACTTGGTCAATTACCTTTTTAAAATACCATACACATGATGTCCCAAAAGCTTCTTTTAAACCCATATCTTTATTCCAAGAATCCCTAGGATAAATACTGTTATCATAATTCATTGTAGAATCAACAGAATCTATTACTCCCTTCTCTAATCCTATTAGAGTAGATATTATCTTGAATGTTGAACAAGGAGATACTTGTTCTTCGATTATTTGCTTATTGTAAATTTGATATGTGTTTGAATTACTACTATAAAATACGGCACTACCATTTATACCATTAAAATATTCACTATAATCTACTTCTTCTATACGTGGAATGTTCTCATTAATATTGGTTTTATTATTCTCGTCAATGTTATCTTCATTTAATGATATGCCTTCATTGTACGGTATGTCTTCATCCAGTGGTATGTCTTCATCCACTAGTATGCCTTCATCTTTCACCTTATCATCTAGAATTACACCATCATCCATATGCTCTAATGACTTACTTTCATTATTACCTATCTTACTGCATCCAGCTATACAAACACATAACATGCCTAGGATAATAATAAATTTAAATTTCATCACTCTAACACTCCTTTACATCAACAAATTCCCTTATTATCTTCTCTTTTCCTTTTTCACGATTCTATCTACTGCAAATTTCCCCATAACAACTGCCACCGGTAGCCCTCCTGGAGCCATTAACCACTGACTTGCTAGTACAACATTTTTTAACCCTTTTATTTTTCCTGTAAAATTAGTAGTTTTACTACCCTTTGTTTGAATAAAACTCATATATGCTCCGTAATATGAATTACAGTATCTGTTATATGTAACTGGAGTCCAAGTATCTATTATATGCATTTTACCTTTATACATTGGAAACCTTACTTCTAACCGATGTAGGACTTCTTCTGCAATTTTCACCTTTGTATGATTATATTTTCCTTTATCTTTATACAGTTCTAACCAATATTTATAATCATCTTCATACTGGATGAAATTACATTGGATAACCGTATGACCAGGTGGTGCTATATAATCTCCGTAGGCTCTATAATTTTTAACACTCATTCTATTAGCTATCTGATTAGCTATTTGAATAGGCTCACATGAGAAAAATAAAGTGTCCAAAACATCATTAAAAGTATCCTCCACTGCAAATGCTACTTGGAATCCACTAGAGACAGGATTGTCTTTTCGATTGTCATATACAGCTTTTAACTTCTTATCCATGTATTTTTCATCTATTAAATGACGAAAGGTGTAATCCGTATCACATGAACATATAACATAATCACTATTAACAACTTCACCACTTTTTAATACAATTCCTGAAGCAACTCCGTGCTTTTCTATTTGCACCCTAACTACATCCTTACCTGTAAAAACCTTACCACCAAGTTCAATAAAACGTTTCTTCATATTCATTGCAATATCAAGGGATCCACCTTCTGGAATGTCTCCATTTCCAGATGTGAATGTTGCATAAGATACAAGAAGTGTATAAGCTAAAAATTCTTTTGTCAAATAATCACGAATCACTCTTTTTAGTAATGGGTGTGAAAATCGCGCTTCCCACTCCTCCATATTTATCTTACCATACTCTTTCATAACTTTACCCATACCAGCCATTGACATTACAAGTTTAATAATATCCATTGGGTTCATCATATCAAATGGTTTATTTGTAGGCATCTCCAAAGATTGTGCCAGTTTAGTATATGTGATAAATTTCTTGATTTCTTCCTCATCTATTGGTGATAAAGCAAGCATTTCATTTTCTGTCTTCTCCAAGTCCCTCCATAGGGTAATCTTTTCTCCATCTAATTCAACACTATAAAAAGAATCCTCCTGTAATAACTTAACCTTATCGCCAAGTACTCCTACATTCTCCCAGATATCATATAGACCGTTACCTTTCTTTGTTCCAGTAAGCCAGTGAATACAATTATCAATAAAATATTCTCCTCTTCTCCAGCCTGTACACTGCCCACCGACGATACCATGTTTTTCATATATTTCCGCATCAAAACCTGCCTGCTTGGCATATATGCCAGCACTTAATCCTGCAATTCCACCACCTATAATAACAACCTTTTTCATAATAACCTCTCCAGAACCATAAGATTTTCTTGTATATCCAATATGTTCTTTACAATAATAAATTATTTCAGTAATATAATACCATATATGCACCATTATTTTCTACTATATTTGTATTAAAAAGTTAAATATTTACGGTGTAAATCAAAGTATATAAACCCAGTGATTGCACCATCTTGCATGTTAGCAATAACATCTCGATTAAATGCATCATGGGAACCGTATACATATATTCGGTCTCCAAACACATATGGTTCTCCATCCGGTATATATTCATAACACGGTAAATATGGGTTTGTGCACTATTTAAGTTGAAGCTAATTTTCTGTACTCACTTGGTGACATTTTTAACATTCTTTTAAATATTTCATTAAAAAATTTAATATCATTATACCCTACTTCCCCCGCAATTTCAGAAATGGCCATATCAGTAGAAGCAAGTAATTCACAGCATTTCTCAATTCGAACTTTCTGAAGATACTTACTTACTGTAAAACCTGTTTCCGATTTAAATCGTCGGCTGATATATTGTGGAGTAAAATGATACTGCTTACAAAATTCTGCTAATATATTTTTTCTCCGATAATGAGAATTTATAAATTGAATGGTATCTAAAATTGTTGTATTTTTTGTAGTAATTGAATCATTATCTACAATATTTCGCATGGTTATTATCAATATTTCTAATAACCTGCAACGAAAGATATCCGTATATCCTACCTGCTTTTCTTGGTATTCTTTCATCATACCGCTTAAAAGCTGTAATATACGCCCATCTTCATCATGAAATATACGGTTAGCCGATGTTTGCCCTAGATACAATTTATAATAACGGAGTAAACATCCATGCACAAGTTCGTCAAAGGAACAACATCCTTTTAATGTATCATCAATAACTTCAGGAAGAAACAAGCAATTAATCAATGTTAAATTATTACTTTCACTATAGCTATGTACACTCCCATAATCTACTATAAAATAATCACCGACCGATAATGTATAACTTACATCATTTAAGGTATGAATAGTAGATCCTTCTGTAACATAAGCGAGTTCAAAAAAATTGTGTTCATGTCCTTCAAGATCTAACTGTTGGTATGTCTTAATTACCAACTTATCTCTATTACTCATATTATCATCTAGTCCTTGCAGGTCAATTATATGTAAATTTCTCATATAGGTTAATTTCCCCTCCCTTTTTAACTATAATCACGGGTTTTATTTCAGCGTACAATCTGTTATCTTTAATGTCAATAGGTAACTTGAATTACCTTAAATATGCGGAATTAGGTAACTCGATTTACTTATGAATTTAAGGAGGTATAAATTTATGGAGTTTAAAGCAAAATGGATAAAACCTGTAAATGATATGGGTGATGTATGCCCTTTATTCATTAAATCATTTACAACAAGGGGAAAGATAAAAGAAGCGAAGCTTCTTATTACAGCACTTGGTGTTTATGAAGCTACTCTAAATGGTAATCGAATAGGTAACTTTGTACTTGCACCAGGCTGGACTACATATGATAAAAGATTGCAATATCAAGAATATAATGTCACTGATCTTTTACAAGAATCCAATCAAATTGAAGTAATTGTGGGAAAGGGTTGGTATCGTAGTAGATTGGCTGGTTGGACGGTATCAAAGATACAAGAAAACTTAATGAAAAATCCTGCAGGACTTTTAGCTCAACTAAATATTATCTATGAAGATGGTTCTACTACCATACTATCTACGGATGAAGCATGGAGCTGTGGAGAAAGTAAGGTTCGTTTCTCAGAACTCTATGATGGTGAGAGCTACGATGGGTCTTTTACTACAAATCCAGTACAAAATGTCCAAGTTTTTGATGGTCCTTTTCATACCCTTATAAGTCAGGAAGGAGAAGAAATACATGAACAAGAACGTCTACAAGGTGCACGTCTCTTTACTACTCCTAAAGGTGAAACTGTAATAGATTTTGGCCAAGAAATAACAGGATATATAGAAATTAATGTAGATGCTAAAGCTGGTGATAAAATAGAGCTTTCTCATGGAGAAGTTATGGATAAGGAGGGTAATTTCTATACCGATAATTATAGAAGCGCAAAATCTAAATATTATTATATCTGTAAAGATGGTGTACAGACTTACAAACCTAAACTAACCTTCTTTGGTTTCCGCTATATACGAGTAGACCAATTCCCCGGCGGTATAAATTCCGCTAAATTAGAAAACTTTCATGCAATTGTAATCCACTCAGAAATGAAACGGACGGGACAATTAAGTTGCTCAAACCCTCTACTTAACAAACTTTTTGATAACATTATATGGGGACAGAAAGGTAATTTTGTTGATGTTCCAACGGATTGTCCTCAAAGAGATGAAAGATTAGGATGGACTGGTGATGCACAAGCTTTCGTTAAAACTGCAGCTCTTAACTATGATGTAGAGAGATTCTTTACTAAATGGCTAGCTGATTTGGCCGCTGATCAGGGTGAAAATGGTCGTGTTGGTCATGTAATACCAGATATTTTAGGAGATGAAAGTAGTGCTGCATGGGCTGATGCTTCTACTATTTGTCCATGGGAAATCTATTTAGCCTATGGTAATCAAGGGATTCTATCCAATCAATTTGAGTGTATGAAGAAATGGGTATCGTATATTACTACGCATACAAAAGATAAGAATCTTTGGACTGGGGGCACACACTTCGGAGATTGGCTTGGATTAGACGCACCAACTGGAAGCTATAAAGGTTCTACAAGAGAAGATTTTATTGCAACTGCATTCTATGCTTATTCCACTTCTCTAGTGGTAAAGACTGGTAAAGTTTTAGGTGAAGAGGTTTCTGATTACGAAGATTTATATGAGAATATTGTTAAGGCTTTTCAAACTACATATACAGAATATCTAACACAAACAGAATGCGTACTAGCAGCTCACTTTAAGCTAGCTCCTAATTGCAAGGCTGCTGCGGATAAGCTTGCCACTATGATAATCGAATGTGGTGTAAAACTTCAAACGGGCTTTGTAGGAACTCCATATTTGCTTCACGTCCTAAGTGATTATGGACATGTAGAATTAGCATATTCCTTATTACTACGTGAACAATACCCTTCCTGGTTATATCCAGTAACAAAAGGTGCTACTACCATATGGGAACATTGGGATGGTATTATGGAAAATGGTGATTTCTGGAGTGCTGATATGAATTCCTATAATCACTATGCTTACGGCGCCGTTGCTGATTGGGTATACGGAGTAGCTGCAGGTATTAAACCCATAGAAGAATATCCAGGTTATGAAAAAGTTTCCATATCCCCACTACCTGATAATCGACTAGACAATTTAAAAGCCTCTCTAGAAACTAGACATGGTATGATACGTTCCGAATGGAAAAAAGAAGAAACTGTGTGGCGATATGAGATAGAAACTCCAGTAGATGCGTTTATTACTATCGCTGGAATAACCTACGAAGTATGCAAAGGTCAATATATCTTTTATAGCAGCATATCATAGTAAAAAAGTGTTGATGTCTTAAATATAAAAGGTCTGTAGTAGAATTAACTAATTCATTAATTCTATTACAGACCTTTCACTTACAAGGCTTATGAACTTATAGTTAAGTCATCTAAGAAACTTATAGATTCTACCTTGTACCACCTAGTGCAGAGTATAATGATTCATTTTTAATTCCCTGCACTTATATAGAAATTCAAACTTACTTTTATTTTTATTGTATTCATATACTTATCCTCTTCCAAAAAGTTCTGTGAAATATTTTATTGCATTTGACTATTTATTATTTGAAACACATCTCCATAACTTTTAGCTTGTGCCGTAGCCGTTGCTTGAATTACATACACCATATTTTTATTTGGAATTACCTTTATTTCTTGACCACCGTATCCCATGCAACCATAGCCATCTTCAAACAACCACCATAATAGCCCATAATTTTGAGCATTCCTAGATGGTAAAACCGTTTCTTTTACATAACTTTCGCTGACTATATTCCTACCATTATCCAAAAAAAGTAAACCAAGTTTAGCAAGGTCTCTTGCTGATAAGTCAGACCTTGTTTCAAGCTTAGAATTAAGGCTAATGTTATAATCCACCCCATTTTTAAATTTAGCCCACTCACCACTTTTAATACCAAGAGGCCCATATAAATTCCTCGCACAAAAATCATAAGTACTCATCTTTGTGGCCTTGCTTATTAAGTCAGACAATAAAATAACATCCCATTCTTTATACACATATTTCATGCCAGGAACATCTGCCATATCAGTATCTGCAATCTGTTCTATGCAATTGTTTACTCTAAAAAGCTGATCAAGCATGGGACAATGATAATGAACACCACCGTTCCAGTAGATACCTGAGGACATGGTAAGCAGATGCCTTATAGTTATCAATTTGTGAAATGCATGAACATTTTCACCAAACTCCTTTAGATAATTGGCTATTGGCTCATCAAGACTTTTGATATAACCTTTATCATGACATATGCCTGTACATATGGATAAGATACTTTTCCATATTGATTTAATGTTATTTTTACTATCCTCTTTATAATTATTGTAATAACGCTCAAGAATTACTTCCCCATCTTGATATAGTAGAATGCTATTGATTAGGGGATATCTTTTCTCTTTAATATAGTCATCAATGAGAAGTGCGAGCTCTTCTTTCATTTCAAATACCCTCCTATAATAGAATTCTTGTTATATCTAAGATCAGTTGGCGTACCAGTAGCAATTACATTACCTCCATCACTACCGCCACCAATCCCCATTTCAATAATGTAGTCACAGTTAGAAAGTACATAAGGGTCATGCTCGGTTACAATAACCGTGTTACCCTTTTTAACTAACTCCTCCATTAACTTCATAAGTCCCACGCTATCATAGAATGACAATCCTGTTGTGGGCTCATCTAAGATATAAACATTATCCGTTGCTTTCTGACCTTTGGCAAGTTCCTTTGCAAGCTTAATTCGCTGACTTTCTCCACCCGATATAGTAGGCGTTTTTTGGCCTAGTTTAATATATCCCATTCCAACACGCCTAAGCGTTTCTAAAATATTTTCAATTAGCTTGTCCTTAGTCTTAAAATAAGGTACCGCCTCATCAATAGTCATATTAAGTATATCCCTAATATTTTTGCCATCAATGGTTACCTCTAATGCCTCTGGTATAAACCCAGTACCACTGCATGTTTCACACTCCATAGCAATAAAGTTACCATATCCTACATGATAATGAGTAACCCCATTTCCTTTACAAACAGAGCAACCCCCAATGGAGTTAACCGTAAAAAGTCCTGCTGCCTGTCCACTCTCACGGGCAAATAAAGCTCTTACACGATCAAATATACCGGTATAGGTTGCAGGGCAAGAAGTACTGCTCCGCCCAATTGGCCTTTGGTCGATTACAAAACATTTTTTAATATGCTCAATACCACTAATTACTACATTAGATATATCTGTTTCTTCCTCAACTTCGTCATCCTCTGCCATACATTTCATCTTTAATAATTCTTTTAATTTTGGTACTAGGGTATCAGATATAAGACTTGATTTACCACTACCGGAAACTCCTGCAATTCCCACCATTAAGCCAAGTGGAATCTCTGTGGTTACATTTTGAAGGTTATGTAGCGTTGCATTAGTAATTTTTATTACCTTTTGCGGATTAACTGGTTTGAACGAAGTTTTGATTTGAAAGTTATTTTCCTCCCTTAAGTAGGGTGCAGTATTTGAGTTATTACACTCTAAAAATTCATGGAAATTACCTTGAAATATACGTTCACCGCCATATATTCCAGCTTTTGGCCCTAAGTCCACAATATAATCTGCTTTTCTCATAAAGTTTTCATCGTGTTCAACAGCAATTACTGTATTACCACGACTTACAAGATTTTTGATAATAGCAATGAGATTTTCCTTTTCCACTTCATGTAATCCAATGGTTGGCTCATCAAACACGAAAATAATACTATCCATTTCAGCAATGATATAGGATGCTAAGAATAGCCTTTGAATTTCACCTCCCGATAGTGTTGGTACCGGGCGAGAAAGGGCAAGGTGATGTAGCTTAACATCAATTAAACAGCGTAGTTTAATAATGATATCTTCAAATAATGGCGTTTTCTTAATATCTACACTAGATAAAAAATTACATAAATCACTAATATACATATTTTCTAACTCTGATATAGTTTTGCCTCCAATTGTGGCATGTGAAGCCTGTTCACCAAGTCCTGTTCCATTGCATTTTTTACAAGGACTTAAACTAACGCATTTCAGTTCTGCAAGCCAATTATTAATATCTTTCTCTTTACTCCACTTAACAGCTTGTAATATCCACCCAATAACACCGGCAAAATTTGTTTTACCACCGTCACCATATTTTAGTAACATTAAGCTATCTTCATCCAGGGAGCCGATTGTTTGATCTACTGATAGTCCATGATAGGAACAAAACTCCAAAAGACGTCTACGAAAACCACCTAAATGAGTTTTTCCATCCCCCAAAATATGATTTAACTTTACGGAAGTATCTGAAAACAAGGCTTCTTCGTTCACTTTATAAACAATCCCTTTTCCTAAACATTTCACGCACATACCTTTGGGGGAATTTTTTAAAAAACATTCCATGGAAAGAGGTAATCCATCATCATATTCACCATCTCTAACCCCATAAGTTGCATATAACATAGCTATCATATTACCTATTTTTGTCCTAGTTCCAACGGTACTCCTTGGATTGGACTGACGAATTATTCGTTGTTCCACTGCAACGGTAGGTGATAATCCAGTCATACTGTCAAATGTCTCAGCAGTATCCACCATAAACTGCGTTCCTGAAAACATTAAATATCGTTTTTTCCCTTCTTCATAAAGGGTATCAAAGGCAAGACTTGACTTACCACTTCCTGAAACACCTGTAATAACCGTCAGTTTGTTTCTTGGGATTTTTATATCAATGCCTTTTAGATTATGTATTCGTGCATTTTTAATTTCGATATAATCATTCATTGTGTTTTCCCCTTGTTTTCAGTAAATAATATGAAATACATTGTACCATATATTTCATATTATTGTAAATTAAAAACAGTTTTCATGGTATATTACACAAAGAGTAAACGAAGCGTAAATGATTCTAAATGACTATCATGTATCGATTCTTTTTAAATCTACAATTGCTTTATTTCTATATATCAAATCCTTCCGCCCTTCAAACCCTTTCTTCTCCCAAAATGAATTACCAGTCTCATTTTTAGAAAAGACTACGAACGCTACTTTGTTTATCCCTTCATAACTTAATGCCTCCATTGCCATATCCACCAAAGCAGTTCCAATTCCTTTTTTTCGTTCACTTACAGCAACTGCTGTATGATATATATATCCTCGCCTTCCGTCATGTCCACTCATAATAACACCAATAATTTTTTCATTTTCTTTGGCTACAAAGCAAGTGTTTGGATTCCTTATAATATATTTTTCAATGCCTTCTTTGGAATCATCTACATCATTTAATCCCATACCAGGTGTATGAAGCCATAATTCATACACCTCTTCATAATCATCTATGGTCATTTTATAAATCTGCATTTTAGTTTCCTCCATATCCAATATTAATATCACATCTCTTCTGGACACTCTATTCCAAGCAGTCCCATTCCCTCTTTGATTATCTTTCCAGTTAGTTCTACTAGTAGTAATCGAGCTTCTTGCAACTCTTTATTCACATTCATAATATTACATTCTTGATAGAACTTATTAAATGCTGATGATAAGTTAATCATATATCTTGAAATAATAAATGGTTCATACCGCTTTGCTGCTTCCTTAATCTTTTCTGGATATAAGGCTATATTTTTTATCAGATTATAGCTTGCTTCATCTGATAAAAGTTTCGCATTAATATCTATATTTATTGCATTCCCAACTTTACGTAATATACTTTTTGACCTTGCATATGTGTATTGTACATACGGACCTGTAGCACCATCAAAGTTCAAAATATCTTCCCAAGAAAAGTCTACATTTTTTATTCTCTGATTATACAAGTCATGGAATATAACTGCACCAATTCCAACTTTTTTAGCTACTGACTCTTTGTCTTTTAATAATGGATTCTTCTGTTCAATGATAGTTGTAGACCTTTCAATTGCTTCATTTAACATATCTTCAGCATATATGATATTACCGTTTCGTGTGGAAAGCTTAGCACCTTTAAGACTTACCAGTCCATAAGGAACATGCATTAATTCTTGATGCCATTCATATCCCATAAGTTCTACTACCTTAAATACCTGTGCAAAATGCAGATTTTGTTCCGTTCCTGTCACATATATACACTTATCAAATTTATATTGTTGCTTTCGATATAACACTGCTGCTATATCCCTAGAATGATATATAGAACTTCCATCCTTTTTTGTAATTAGGCATGGCGGCATATTATAATCTTTAAGATTTATAATATTTGCTCCCTCACTTTCTTCAAGAAGTTTCTTTTCTTTTAACTTCTCTACCAAAACAGGTACTTCCTTCATATAAAAACTTTCCCCTGTATAATAGTCAAATTCAACACCTAACATTTTATAGATTCTTTGAAATTCTATCATACTAATATCATTGAACCATTTCCATATGGATAATGCCTCTTCATCACCCTGTTCCATTCTAGCAAACCATGCCCTAGCTTCCTCATTTAGTTCTGGATTCTTCTCAGCTTTAGCACTAAATAACATGTATATACGTAAAAGTTCTTCAATTCCTTTTTCTTGTACTTGTTCTTTACTACTCCAATTTTTATATGCGACGATTAACTTTCCAAACTGTGTTCCCCAATCACCCAAATGATTAATACGTATCACTTGATATCCTAACTTATCATAAATCTTATATAATGAATTTCCGATAATAGTTGTACGCAGATGCCCTACATGGAAGTTTTTAGCTATATTAGGAGAGGAATAGTCCATAGCAATCACTTTTCCTTTCCCCTCATCACTTACTCCATAATCATTTTCCATTGCCAGATTAATTACCTTATGGATATACAACTCCCTATTAATAAAAAAGTTAAGGTAGCCGTTTACAACTTTTAATTCACTAATCACGCTAGTTTCTTCATCCTGCATAATACTTAATTTTAACTCCTCTGCAATTCTAATAGGAGACTTTTTAAGCTTCTTTGCCATTGTAAAACAAGGCAATGAAAAATCGCCCATATCAGGATTAGATGTTACCTCTAAAAAACTTATGATTTCATCTTTCGTAAAACCATTTAAATATTTTGCCACTAAATCACATAAAATCTCTTTCATTATTAGCTCCCATCTGCATGCCCTGCACGCTTATTAATAAAGGGGTTTCTCCAAGTTTATGCAAGCCCCAGTTTGAAAGTACTTTTCTCCCATTTTTAAACAAAAAAAGAACCGTCACAGATTGGTTTTACCAAAATCTATTACGGTTCTGTATTATATAAAGACATATAACAGCCCGCATAGAAACAAGACGTACCGACTTGCAACTATGGGCTTAAATTTAAACACATAATTACAAGAGCTTACGTCTGAATCTACGTCTTTGGCTGTTAATAATAACTACTGTCATTCTGTCTTTATCCTTTCAAATTAATATTATGTATTTTAGCATATATTCAGCATTTTAGTCAACCAATTTTTTACAACAAATTAATCAACTGACTTATAACTTGTCTTAGGTCCAAGATATGACTTTGGTAGTTCTCCTTTATAAAGCACCAACTTCTGTAACACTAAGCCTGGATCTATACTGTAGAACTGTAATGTATGTAGGCCTTTTTCTAGAGTTATCTTAGATTCCGACACACGAATGTTCCAATTGACCCCTTCGCACCAGTGTGGATCATTGTAGTCTCCTGCAATAAAGCCTTTTGGTAAGGAATTTATAATCTGTGGTTTCTCTAAATCAAAACTTACACCATAACGAAGTTTAATGACATCTCCGTCAAGGTTATTACTTGGTGATGTATAAGTTCTCAAGGTATATTCCCCACCCTCTTTTATATATAAGGAATACTCTACAAAAGGGGTATCTAAGCTACTTCTTTCTCCACATTCAACCTCATCCCCTTGCACAGAGTAAGATATAGTTGTTGGATATACCTTAATGGAAGCTGTATAGCGACCATAGTTAGGAATAACATTCCATGTGGCTGTACCAGTAAATGAATTGCAACTCTCTTCTTTTCCATAGGACCGTACAAAATCCTCTGCACCCATAGATACTATTCCATTGGACTCCATATAGGTACCCACTGGAAGTTGTGCAACCTCTGATTCTTTTTGAAACTGTTTTTTAATTTCTGTGAATTTATTCTGCTCAATATGTAAGTCAGAAAGAATGGCAGCAATTTCAGGAATTTCTTTGGCCCATTCAGCCTTGTGAGCCTTTACAACTTCAATCAGATTATTATCACATTTACCTCCTACATATACTGCTTCTGGCCAGACAATGGACTCATGGTGCCAGCTAGTGTAACCATAATGATTCTGTAACATCATCCCCTTCCACTTACCATTAGACATAGTATTATTGTAGTAATCTTCTAGCTCCTTATCGTAAGCTACACAAGCATCAAAAAGCTTCCCATAGCTATTAGCAGTTTCCATACCTTTATCCGCATATTTCTTGTTATAAGCAAGATAAATATACATTGCTACTATATTCGCAGAAGCTACCGCTGGATAATAAACTAACTGGTAATAGGCATCCATTAGTTCTCCTGGTACTTTGTCCTTATAATGAGCCGCACGTTTTTGAATATCCAAACACCATTCAAGAATTGTGGGTGCTTCAGCATGCTCCTGAGTGCTATAGATATCCTCTCTAGCATACTCCGGCCTACACATTTGATTCAACTTGCAATAATCAGAAAGAACATTGGCAATCCCGTCCACAACCTCTTCATTTATTCCATAGGCAAACTGCTTACGAACAAAATCTCTATAATACTCTCCAGGTGTTACCTTTCCATTGGTACCATATGTATCAAAATCATAAGCCAAATCCATGTAATAAGATATTTGCATCTCCATTGGCTTTAAGTCTCCCACATTTACAATCCAGCAATCCCTAACACCGTAATCATAAGTTTGTGATAACTGCTCCCAAGTCTTTTCAAGCTGCATTACATTCATCCACATATAACCTCTTGGTCCACCATTATAATCAAAATGATAATACATGCCCCATCCGCCTTTGCGGAAACCTTTTGGTAGTGAA
>JAEWHU010000303.1 GCA_023387635.1 Bacillota bacterium | reverse complement strand
TATTGGTCATAATACGATTAATATCATCTTTTTTTAATTGTTCGCAATTGACAGGCATAGTAGTTACATTGTATTTATTGGATATTTCATTAGCTAATACCCCAGTACTCTCAGAATATGGTTTATTTGTATTTAATAGTACTATAAATGGTTTTCTTAATTTTTTTAATTCATTAATTGTTTTTTCTTCTGCTGCAATATAATTATCTCTAGGTAGATCACCGAAACTACCATCTGTCGTAATAACAATTCCAATGGTTGAGTGATCATTTATAACTTTTTGCGTGCCAAGTTCAGCAGCTTGGGTAAATGGTATCTCTCTTTCAAACCAAGGAGTTTTTACTAATCTTTCTTGATCATTTTCAATATGTCCAGCTGCTCCTTCTACCATATATCCTACACAATCAATAAGACGAATATTAACCTTCGTATCTTCACCAAGTATGATTTCTGCTGCTTCTTTTGGTATAAATTTAGGCTCCGTTGTCATAATGGTTTTTCCTGCTGCACTTTGGGGTAGCTCATCAATAGCTCTTTCTTTACTATGAACATCAGTAATATTAGGAATAACTAATAAATCCATAAAACGTTTTATGAAAGTAGACTTTCCTGTTCTTACTGGCCCCACTACGCCTATGTATATGTCACCGCCTGTCCTAGCCTTAATATCATTATAAACATCAAATATTTGGTTTGATAAGTCAAGTGACGAAAATTGCTCTAACATATGCCGTCCTCCTTTCGGTTATATCTAAACATATGCTAGAACAAAGTAATTCATGCTTTATAGTTTCATACTTTTGTTATTAGAATAAAAAATTTCTTAACTTACTAAATATTATTGTCTACCACTTAAATGTCAAAAGCTCCCACTATTTCAAATTAGAAACAGTGGGAGCTTTTAACATTCTCTATTATATTAATTTAATTGCAAATATCTAATATTTTGTATAATAAGTCAAATATTTATTTCTCCCAGATTAACTCTGAATACTCTCTTCTCTTATCTCTAAGTAATAAATCATTCAAAGCTTCTCTTGCAGACTTACCTTCAAATAACACTTGATTAATTTGTTCTACGATTGGCATTTCTACATTATATTTTTTTGCTAAGGCAAGGGCAGCTTTTGCTGAATAAACTCCTTCAACAATTTGATTAACTTCCTTCATTGCTTCTTCCATAGTGTAACCTTTACCAATTAAATAACCAGCATTACGATTACGACTATGTAGACTGGTACATGTTACAAATAAATCACCAACTCCAGATAGTCCAGAAAATGTTTCCATTTTACCACCCATAGCAATCCCTAATCTACTAATCTCAGCGATACCTCTTGTCATGAGAGCTGCTTTTGTATTATCTCCAAATCCAAGTCCATCAACAACACCTGCTGCAAGAGCAATAACATTCTTTAAGGAACCACCTAGTTCAATACCTATAACATCTGGGCTAGTATAAACACGAAAACGCTCATTCATGAAAATATCTTGGATGAAACAAGCACTCTTTTTCGAATCAGCACCAACTACACATGTAGTAGGAATACCTCTACTTACTTCTTCTGCATGGCTAGGTCCTGACAATACTGCAATGTCAGCCAATGGTAATTCCTCTTTTAATATATCTGTAATAGTAAATAATGTACTTTCTTCAATTCCTTTTGCAACATTAACAATCAATTGATTTTCTTTGATATAAGGTTTTGAAATGTTAGCAGTTCTTCTTACAAATGGTGAGGCAACGGCAAATACAATTAAATCCTTATCCTTACAAGAACTCTCTAAATCATCTGAAATTATAATAGATTCAGGTAATATAGCACCAGGAAGTTTATCTTTTAACTCTCTTTCTACTCTAAGTGTTTTTACTTCGTCTGCTAAAGCTGACCATAAAGTTACTTTATGCCCATTACTATCCAATAATAACGCAATAGCTGTACCCCAAGCTCCTGCACCTAATATACTAACATTTGCCATAATTGACCTCCTGTTTTATCCTTTATTAATTTTAACTTTTTGTCCTATTTTATTTTCTGTACCACTTAATAACCTGCTGATATTAGTACGGTGTTTTATTAATGCTAGTATAGTATAACCCAAACTTAATAAAAGCATATGTACATCACCAGGATACATTATTAACATCCATATAGGAAATAATAGGGACATTACCATAGAACCTATTGATACATATTTAGTTATAAAAGTTAGAGTCATAAATACTCCAAATGCAATTAAACCAAGTCTCCAATCGAAAGCTAGCATAACTCCACCTGTTACTGCAATTCCTTTTCCACCTTTAAAATTCAACCAGAATGGAAAATTATGACCTAGTACTACACCAAGCCCTGTATATAATAATAACAGTAATATCATGTCACTTTCAGAAAATATAATAAAACGTATTATTAACAATGGTATAATCGCTTTAAGTGCATCACCAATAAAGGTTAGTACTCCAGCTTTTACACCTAAAGTACGCATAGCATTTGTAGTTCCAGCATTTCCACTACCGAAATTTCTAATATCTATTTTATTTATCTTACCGATTACATATCCAGTAGAAAAACATCCAAAAACATATCCAACGACTAAGCAAAATAAAATATTTAAAGACATACTATTCTTTTTCCTTTCGCTCTCTTATAAAGAATTTTAATGATGTTCCTGTAAAGCCAAAAGCATCCCTGATTTTGTTTTCGATATATCTAGTATATGAAAAATGCATTAGTTCTTTATGGTTAACAAAAATAACAAAAGTCGGTGGTTTTACGGATACTTGTGTTATATAGTATAATTTTAAACGTACACCTTTGTCTGTAGGTGGTTGTTGCAATGC
>JAEWHU010000288.1 GCA_023387635.1 Bacillota bacterium | reverse complement strand
CATATATTCTGTATCAATCTCTATATGTAAAGGTTCTAAAACCTCACAAATACCTTCTATTTGGTCAGGGATACTTAAGAAATCATAATTATAAGAACTTATAAACAGAACTTTTTTATCAGAATATTCGTCTTTGGCATAACTTGTTTTGCTTACAAGGGATAAGCTTAAAATTATTAAAATTACAGATATCATTCTACCGAACCAATTTTTCCCTAAGCGCATCTATGTCCTCCAATCAAACCAGGTACATGGTAATCTGTATTCATATATATTGTAATATTATACCTTATTTTAACAGAAGTATCAACATTTTTTGATTATTATCTCATTATTGCATTGTTTTATTACAATATAAGCCAAAAGCATGATAAAATTTCCATTTATCATGCTTTTCTACTTTCATCATAATCCAATCTTACTTATATAACTACCTTTAACATCTTTTCTTACAATGATTTGTTTATCGATCCGTTCTTTTAGCTCATCCACATGTGATATGATGCCTACTAAACGATTACCATTTGTTAAGCTATTTAGTGTTGTAATAGCTTGTTCTAAGGCTTCTGCGTCTAATGAACCAAACCCTTCATCAACAAACATGGTATCAATTTCAATTGCACCTGCATAATTTTGAATTACATCTGAAAATCCAAGGGCTAGAGATAGTGCAGCCATAAAGGTTTCTCCACCTGAAAAAGATTTAACACTTCTTATTTTTCCGGTCCAAGTATCAAGAACATTTAATTCTAAACCAGATAGACCCCTAAGTGATCCATCCTCTTTACGAAAAAGCTTATACCTTTTTCCTGTCATTTCATAGAATCGTTTATTCGCTTCATCAATAATCTGAATAAAGTAAGCGGCTTGAACAAAGGTTTCAAAGGTTATCTTTTGCTTTCCTTCAAGTTTTCCATTTGCAGTTTTAGACAAGCTACTAATTTCAAGATATAAATTACTTTTCACTTCCCTTTTTTCTGCCACATTTTTTATATTTCTATAAGTATCTTTATTTTCAATTACCCTAGAATTTAATATTCTTATTTCTTTTTCTGAACTACTAATAACATCTTTTTTCATTTTTATATTATCTTGTAAGTTTTGTAAATCAACAAATTCTTTCTCTTTCGTACGTTGGATTAATTCAGCTAACTTAGTAAGAATTTCACTTTTTTTAATATAAAAACTTCTACTTTCTTTATTAATATCATCTATTTCATCTTGTTGTAACAATGAATTTTTATATTCATCTTCCGATGTGAAACCGTTATCAAAGAGTGCTAACTCATATTGATTCATTAATTCTTTTAACTTATCCGTTTCAATCAATCGTTCTTTTGTATAATTGTCTATAAATTCTATGGTATTTTTTAAACTAGAATCTACTCTGTGATAATTCTCATCAACCTGTTTTAACTTAGCTAGCAGCTCGTCCTGTTCCCTTTTTTTTATGATTATAACTTTATTAGCTTCTTCAAGAGATGTATATTCTAAATCACCCTTGATTCTTAGAATGTCATGATTCATTGTACTCGCAGTAGTAGAAAGTTTATATAATTCATTTGTATGATATTCCAATGCTTTTTTATATTTTTCAATTACTTCCAGTCTTTTTTGATACATTTCACTATATTTAGTAAACGCTTTAAAGTCCTCTTCTTTACTACTCACTTCATTCTCAAGTACTTTAATCTTTTCAATTGAATTATTTTTCTCATGTATAATAATTTCTAACAGACTGGTAGGACTTTCATCTCCTTGTATTCCTCTAAGTTCTTTAACAGCTTTAAGTAAGTGTTCCATTTTAGTTGCATACTCTTTTTTAAATTCTCTAAGCACTATACTATTTTTTGTTAATTCACTTAACTTATTATCTTTTTCTTCCTTCCACTGGTTTAACATTTCCTTGGTTGGTGCATCATTTTCACTGATAGTAGGGTTTGGATGTGTTCTAGAACCACATACAGGGCATGGCTCATTTACCATTAAATCTTTTGCAAGAATACCTGCTTGCTCCCTTAAAAATGCTTTATTCCCTTCTTCATATCTTTCTCTTATTTTTTCATATTCTATTTCAAGTTTCTCAAATGTACTATTTTCTTTCCTAATTGTTTGTTCTAATTTTATGATAGAACGAACTTCCGTTTCATATAGATTTATATTTTTGCAATATTCTTTTTCCTTTTCAAGAAGATTTTTTCCACTTAATAATTGTACTTGACTCATTTTAAGTTGTTCTATTAATATTTCAAGTCTGTTAATTTCATCCTGTAACTTATCTATCATAATCTTCTCATCGGCAATTTGCTTTGTTAAAGTCTCCACATCAGAATTTAATTTTTTATATTCATCAGAAAGAACTTCTAATTGTTTATACTTAGGAAGGGTACTTTCTAAATTGCTTATATCAATGGCGTACTTATCTCTTATAAAACCTTTGTTTTGCTCTTCTTCATATTCTTTTCTTGCGATTATAATACTTTCTTCTAAATAAGTTTTCTTCTTTTTTAATTCTTCAATTTTCTTATCTAATTGAAGTATGACATTTTTTTTACTAAGTACTTCATTTTCAAAAGGTTTTACTTTTGATAATGCCTTTTGGCCTATTTCAGCTTTTTTTGCAAGTAAGGTAATATCCAATTCTTTTTTATCATATTGAACTTTTTCAATTTCTAATTTGTTTTTTTCATTTAGATCATGATTAATACTTTTCCCTTGCTCTTCTAATACAAATAACTTCTCTAATTCTTTATTTAAAGTTGTTACCTTCTTTTCCAAATAACTTAACTTATCCTTGTCCTCATCAATAATAGAAGAAAGTAATGCTAATATTTCTGGCGTAAAATTAGCATTCATACTATCTTTATATTCTTGTAAGGAGATAAAGTAGCAAGATGCATCATCTATCTTGATTCCACTCACATACTGTAATATACTTTTCTCTAAATCATCACATAAAGCTTTAAGGGCTGATTCTTTCTCTCTTAACTTTAATGAAAATTGCTTATATATACTTGTGTTAAAAACCTTTTGTAATATTTCATTTCTTTTATCATTGTCTGCATGGA
>JAEWHU010000191.1 GCA_023387635.1 Bacillota bacterium | reverse complement strand
AAAAAGCATCTGCAGCAATTTGTTCTGCTTCTCTAATAACAGAAACAGGATGACACAAATTATCTAAAGGTTTCATAGAATTTACATCCACTTTTAAGCATTTCTCTCCCAAAAAGTCTGTTAATTCCCTATTGCCTCTTCCACCTTTATGACCTGGTACATCAAAAGGTACAACACGATTTTCTTTATGTTTTAAAAGCGCCTCGTGTATGGGTGCTTTTTGTTGTAGAGTTAAGTCCATATCCATCCCTCCACAACTAATATATATTCATGCCACTAAATATTTCAATCATCTCTTTACGAAGATTACTGCTAATATCAAGCCTTTGCTTAGGCGGTAATTCGTAAATGTCTTGATTGAATAAATAGTTTTGCAATTGTATTTCTTTTATGAGCATTTTGGTGTGAAAGATATTTGATTGATATACATTCACATCGATTGCATCATACTTGGTCAAGGTTACATCATCAATATAGTCTTGTATTGATGTAATGTCATGATCAATATAGAATTTCTTACCCTCAACATCTCTGGTAAATCCTCGGACTCGGTAATCAATAGTTATTATGTCTGAATCAAAACTACCTATCAGGTAATCTAGTGCATTCAGAGGTGATATTTCGCCACAGGTAGATACATCAATATCTACGCGAAAAGTTGAAATAGAGTTATCTGGGTGATACTCTGGAAACGTGTGAACAGTAACATGACTTTTATCAAGGTGGGCATGAACCATTTCCCCTGGTTGAGTTTTATAATGCCCTTGATTGCATGAATCATCAATAAATTCCTGAGCTAAGTTATCTTCTGCTATTAATATATTAACAGAAGCTCCTTGTGGATTATAATCTTGCTTTGAGATATTGAGTATCTGCGCTCCAATCATTTTTGTTACGTCACATAAGATTTTAGTCAATCTTTCAGAATTATACTGCTCATCAATATAAGTAATATAATCCTTTTGCTCTCTCTCACTTTTTGCATAGCAAACATCATAGATGTTGAAGCTAAGTGTTTTTGTGAGGTTGTTAAAGCCATACAAAGTCAGCTTTTTCTCCAACCCTAACATCACAACCTTTCTACATATAATGGGTATCATTCTATCATGTCCATTTATAAAATACAATGTATATTTTCATTTTACGTAAAAAATTTTTAAGTAATTGTGCACAGATTTAATCCATTCTAAATCATATTTATTCAACTAATATACTATGGTAAAATTATCAAATAACGGTTCAATCTTCATAATTTAGTAAATAAAATATGGTTAGATATATAACTCTATAAAAACAATTAATTATTAGATATCACTAATTCATTCATACAGTTTTCTATCTCTTTAATATTAACCTTAATTTCCTCTTTTTTCTTTAATACCTTTGTTATTATGTCGTCAATTTTTTTAATTAACTTACTAATTTCCTCCATATTGTCACGAATCTGGTCTAATACATTAATATCAGTAAAAATATTATCAAACCAATAATCAAATGTCCTAGTTAATGAATCTATACTAGTAATATTCGATATATCAATCATGTTAATATCTAAAAGTTCCTTTTTCAAATCTTTTAACTGTGAGGATAGACGGTTAAAATCTTCTTCTGCATCATCTATATGTTCATATTTTGCCATATGAATTAACATTCCACCTTTAAACCATACATCATAATTTGCTAAACCTTCAGCGCTATCAAGATGTTTTAATGCGCTCTTTGCTGTATTCATCACTCTGTTTGCTGCAATGATACTTTCATCAATCTCAACAATTTGACTGCGTAGCAGTTCACTTTCCTTTTCTAATTCCTTATATCTTTTTGCTCTATCATTATCCATATTACTTAGTAAAAGTTGTTTTCTACTTTTTATTTCAGCTTCATATATTCTTTTTTCTACCCTCAGGCCAGCGATTCTTTTCCCTATATCTTCAATTTGTCCATTTAATTCTTTTACTAGGTGAATTGCTTTATCATATATTAATTTGGCTTCTATCATTTCTCTTGTTTCTTTATCCATTTTATTATCATACTTACCTGTAAATTTTAATAAGGTAGTGGAGAATGAATCTTTTTTAAGTTTTTCTACGTCCATGGACTCTTTTTCATAACCACTTAGCAATATACTTATATTTCCTTCGGCTTCTGTTACCATGGAGCGTAATCTCTTAATTCGCTCCTCAAGAATTGGTAGTGCTGATAAATGTTGTTTCATTTCTCTTAATTTATTACTATTCATTCTGAAACCTCCTAGTTATCATTTCTTTTATACTCTAAAACTAGTAAATAGATTCCTACTATTACGATTCCTAGCCATACAGTCCACAATGCAATGATATTGAAATTTATATTATTCATAAATATCTGATATATGTTTTCACTCTCCATAAATGCATTCATTCTTTTATACCTATAGACTACACTTGTCATTTTACCTAGAAAAATTCCTGCAATAGCTATAAATAATAGATTTATGATTAATATGTATTTCCGTAAATTTTTCATACATCCTCCTTTATATAGTTATTTTTATTATAGAAAATTCTATGTTTTAAATTTTCCCTTTTTAAATTATCCTATACTAAATCATTAATATGTCTCAAAGGTATAAAAACATTATTACATAAATTTGGAAGTGTTGCAACTTTGTTTGTGTTATTTAAGTGCTAGCCTTTTGATAAACAAAAAAGGCTCCCTAATTCATATGAATGCTTTAGGAAACCTTTTTAGAATCTATATTTATTTTTAATGGATAAAAATCATGTATTTATTTTAATCTTCTTTTCTTCTTAGGATATCATAAGT
>JAEWHU010000161.1 GCA_023387635.1 Bacillota bacterium | reverse complement strand
TGATTTTCTAAAAGTAGCTCATCATGGTTCAAAGAATTCTACAAAAGAGTCATTTTTAAATTATATTATGCCGAAAGTTTCTATTATCTCTTGTGGTAAGGATAATACTTACGGGCACCCTCATGGGGAATTGATGGAAAGATTAGAAGCGGTTAATTCTAGGGTGTTAATTACTTCAGAAGTTGGAGCTATTACAGTAAAGACAGATGGGAAGTATTATAAGGTAGAGGGGTATTTGGATTAAATACAAAACTCTACGGAGCGTTTATTGAATAATTATAATTCTCTGTTATAATTTGATAAGAGGTGAAGAACAATGGACTGTAAGAAAACAGGTAACTTAATTGCTAAAGTTAGAAAAGAAAAGAAGATGACCCAAGTAGAATTAGCTAAAAAATTAAACATTAGTGATAAAGCTGTTTCAAAGTGGGAGAGAGGCCTTGGCTGTCCAGATGTTACTTTGCTAAATGAACTAGCAGAGACATTAGGAATCAATGTGAAAGATATTCTTTCGGGAGAAATGGTCTCAAATGACGTGGATGGAGGAAATATGAAGAGGACAAAATTTTATGTGTGCCAAGATTGTGGTAATGTTATAACAAGTTCTGGTGAGATAAGTTTATCTTGCTGTGGTAAAAATCTAATGGAACTAATTCCGAAGAAAGAACAGGATGAAGAACATCAGTTAATCGTAGAGACTATAGACAATGAATTCTATGTTCATATGGACCATAATATGACCAAAGAACACTATATCTCATTTATAGCGTATCTTACTAGTGATAAGCTATATGTAAATAAATTATATCCTGAGCAAAATGCAGAAGTACGATTTAGAAAATGCGGCCATGGTATTATGTATGCGTATTGTAATCAACATGGATTACTTAGAAAGTTAATATAGATTAAGTTAGTATCAATTATAAAAACCCAAGTTTAGGATACAATAAAGTATCATATTCTATACTTGGTTTTTTTTATTGAGAATTTTAAGAAAATTTATCATTAGTAAAAATAGTATTGACAAATGCTTTTAACTTAGTTATATTTAAATCATCAACAATATACCCCACGGGGGTGTGGTAGATAAATATGTTTAGTAGAAAAGTGTGAAAGAAAATATAAATTAAGAAAGGTTGCCACAATGTGATTCTTTCACACCTTATATTAGTGGCAGTATCGCAGATAAGTCTGCGATATGCAATGGGTATATATTATGAATCAAAAGTTTAATGTAGATGGTATGACTTGTTCTGCTTGTCAAGCCTCCGTTGAGAAAGCAGTAAATAAGATTCAAGGCGTAAATAGTGTTAATGTAAATCTATTAACCAAAAGTATGATGGTAGATTTTGATGAAACTATTACAAATCATGATACTATAATAAAAGCTGTTGATACAGCGGGATATGGTGCTTCACTTTTTGTAAAAGGTAAAAGTGATACAGCATCGAAAGATAATGCTACAAGTAAAGTAGAAGAAGAATTAAAAGAGATGAAAACAAGGATTATAGTATCCTTTTTATTTGTAATACCACTTTTATATATTGCAATGGGACATATGTATAACTGGCCACTTCCTAGCTGGCTACACGGGACTGAGAATGCAATAACATTTGCATTTTCACAGTTGTTATTAACTCTACCAATTGTTTATGTGAATCGTAAGTATTTTCAAGTTGGGTTTAAAACCTTATTTCATGGTTCACCTAACATGGATTCATTAATAGCAATAGGTTCAACTGCAGCAATTTTTTACGGTATCTTTGCTATTTATAAAATAGGTTATGGCCTTGGTCATGGAGACATGGAGAGTGTAATGCATTATTCCATGGACCTTTATTTTGAATCAGCAGGTACCATATTAGCCCTAATCACACTTGGTAAGTTTTTAGAAGCTAGATCAAAGGGTAAAACATCAGAAGCTATAACAAAATTAATGGATTTAGCACCAAAGACAGCAACTGTTATTAGAAATAATATTGAAATAGAAATACCAGTTGAAGATGTAGTAATAGATGATATAATATTAGTGAGACCAGGTCAAAGTATTCCAGTAGATGGTATTATAATAGAAGGAACTTCTTCAGTTGACCAAGCGGCTCTAACAGGAGAAAGTATTCCAGTTGAAAAGAATGTTGGTGATAAAGTTATCGCTGCAACAATCAATAAGAATGGTTCCTTTAAATTTAAAGCACAAAAAGTAGGAGATGATACAACATTAGCACAGATAATACAATTAGTAGAAGATGCTAGTTCATCAAAAGCTCCTATTGCTAAACTTGCCGATAAAATTAGTGGTATTTTTGTTCCAGTTGTTATTATAATAGCCATTGTTGCTACAATTGCATGGTTAATAGCAGGTGCAAGTTTTGAATTCGCTTTATCTATTGGTATTGCAGTTCTTGTAATATCTTGTCCTTGTGCATTAGGCCTTGCAACACCAGTTGCTATTATGGTTGGTACTGGTAAAGGTGCTAGCAATGGAATTTTAATTAAATCAGCAGAAGCATTAGAAATTGCACATACCATAAACACAGTTGTATTAGATAAAACAGGTACTATTACACAAGGAAAGCCAGTTGTTACTGATATAATAACTATGAACACTATGTCAGAGAATGAATTATTAACTATTGCTGCTTCTATGGAGAAACCATCCGAGCATCCACTTGCTGATGCAATTGTTCTAAAAGCAAATGAGTTAAATCTTTCATTAAAAGAAACAAAAGATTTTACAGCAATCTCAGGTCGAGGAATCGTTGCAACCATTGATGGAACTGAGTACTTGGCCGGTAACGCAGCACTAATGGAAGAGAATAAAATTCCAGTTAATAATATTAAAGAGATATCTGATAAGTTTGCTATGGAGGGTAAAACTCCACTTTACTTTGCGGATAAAGATAAATTACTTGGCGTAATTGCTGCTATGGATATTGTAAAGCCAACAAGTAAAAAAGCAATTGAGCAATTTAAAGAAATGGGTATTGATGTTGTAATGTTAACTGGTGATAATGAAAAGACTGCTAATGCTATTAAAGAACAATTAAACATTGACCGCGTTATTGCAGAAGTATTGCCAGGTGATAAAGAAAGTGAAATTAGAAGTATTCAAGAAACTGGTAAAAAAGTTGCTATGATAGGTGATGGTATCAATGATGCACCAGCACTTGCAAGAGCTGATGTAGGTATTGCCATTGGAGCAGGAACTGATATTGCCATTGAGTCAGCAGACATTGTTCTTATGAAGAGTGATTTATTAGATGCAGTAACAGCAATATTATTAAGTAAAGCAACAATTACGAATATTAAACAAAACCTATTCTGGGCATTCTTTTATAATACTATAGGTATACCAATTGCAGCGGGTGTTTTCTACAGTCTTTTTGAATGGAAATTAAATCCTATGTTTGCAGCAGCAGCCATGAGTTTAAGTTCAGTGTGTGTAGTAACTAATGCATTAAGATTAAGATTCTTTAAACCAAAAGCTCGTTAAAA
>JAEWHU010000007.1 GCA_023387635.1 Bacillota bacterium | reverse complement strand
GGATTCGGCGGTAATGGTAGTTTTTTAATTATAATTCTACTTTTATGCTGCTGCGGCGGAAGCGGTGGATTTTTAGGCGGTTTTGGTGGTAATGGTTGTGGTAATGGTTGCGGCAATGAAGGCGGTTGCGGTTCTATTATCTGGATTATCTTAATCCTTTGCCTATGTGGCGGTTCATTTTAATTCTAGTTGCAATTAAAAATTCAATCTATTTTGAACAAATTTCTAAAAAAAGCTGCTTCGGCAGCTTTTTTCATTTCATTAAAGAATTAAGGAAGGATATAATAATCTATCCTCCCTTAATTCGATATATGCTGTTGTTATTATAAAAAGTTATTATATCATAAGGTTAATCTTTTTATTTTAAATCATTCTGCTTTGCATTCAACCTTGCTCTTCTAACCCTTTCATAACATTCGGAATCAATCTCATATACTGATTTATCATCTATAATTAAATCATCATCATTTCTTTTATTTTTTTCGACGATTGGAACCATTTTCTGCTCTGATGCTTTTTGTGGTTCTCCTATATTAAAGTTTTTCCTTTTATTATTATAATATCTTGCCATAAACCTCCTAAAATATACTTTTGTAAAACAAAGTATTATTCTAATAATATAAATCATTACAATATATGAAGATATAATAGAAATGTCCGTAATAATTCTTGATTACATAAGACATTTCTTATATACTAATCTCATGTCAAGAAAGTGAGTTATAAGAGTGAAAGACTTTTCAAATCTTTTACTCATCAAGTTTGTGTCTGCGCTGCGTAACAAACTTGAAAGCGCTAAAGCAGTGCAGAAATGAGGAAAATTATGTCTGGTTCAATCTATGGAAATTTATTTAAAATATCTACGTGGGGAGAATCCCATGGAAAGGGAATCGGAGTCGTTGTTGATGGTTGCCCTGCTGGATTACCTATAAACGAAGAAATAATACAACAATATTTAAATCGAAGAAGACCTGGTCAAACTAAATATGCAACTCCTAGAAATGAAAAGGATAAGGTCGAAATCCTTTCTGGTATTTTTGAGGGAAGGACTACTGGTACTCCTATCTCTATGGTAGTAATGAATACAAATCAACATTCAAGTGATTATACAGAAATAGCTAGCTATTATCGTCCTGGACATGCTGATTATACCTTTGATGAAAAGTATGGTTTTAGAGATTATAAAGGCGGCGGTCGCTCCTCTGGCAGAGAAACAACGGGAAGAGTTGCAGCGGGTGCTATTGCTAAAGAAATTCTAAATAGTCTTGGTATTAATGTTTGTGCTTATACTAAATCTATAAACACAATTGAAATAGATTACAAAAATTGCAACAAAGAGAATATATTAATAAGCCCTCTTGCTATGCCTGATCTTGAAGCTTCAAAGAAAGCAGAAGACCTTTTAGAGCAAAAGATGCAGGAATCTGATTCCCTTGGTGGTATTATTGAATGCATTGTTACTGGAATGCCAACTGGTATTGGTGAGCCAGTTTTTGATAAAATTGATGCTAGTCTAGCAAAAGCTATTCTTTCTATTGGTGCGGTAAAAGGAATCGAATTTGGTGATGGTTTCTTAGTGGCTACCTCCACTGGTTCAAAAAACAACGATGGCTTTAAAATGGAAGGTGGCAAAATATCCAAATTAACAAACCATGCTGGCGGAGTGATGGGTGGTATGAGCGATGGTTCAGAAATCATATTTAGGGCAGCGGTAAAACCTACCCCATCCATTGCTAGACCCCAACCTACAGTAAATAAAAAAGATGAAAATATTGAAGTAATTATAACTGGTAGACACGACCCAATCATTGTCCCAAGAGCCGTTGTGGTAATAGAAGCCATGACAGCAATTACTATAGTAGATTTACTATTTGCTTCCATGACCTCTAGAATGGACTATATAACAGAATATTTTAATCATAAAAGAAACAATTAAATTTTGGTTTAGGAACGCAAGAAAAAAATTATATCAGGGTATATATGATAGACAGCAACTTTCATAACTTATAATCACATATGTAAAATTCTAAATTTCAAGTATTTCATATGCTAACTAAAAGCTTAGTTAATTTCGTGATATCATATGTATGTTTTTACGCAGACCGTCCATACGAAGTTTGGGAAAGGCAAGTAAAAATATACATTGATAGACAGAAATTTTCACAACCTATAATCAGCATAGGAAATACCCTACTATTTTAAGATGAAAGGAATCGTATGAAGAAATTTCAAAAAATAGGTACATATGATATGATCAAAATTGCTATGTTTGCGGCCCTACTCTCTGTTTGTACTCAAATAAGCTTTGATTTACCAGGTGGTGTTCCAATTACTCTTCAAACCTTTAGTATTTTCTTAATAGGTAATCTTTTAGGGCCAATACAAGGTGTACTTTCAGTACTAGTCTATTTATTTATGGGTGTCATTGGAATCCCAGTATTTTCACACTTTAGAGCCGGCGCTAACATGCTTATTAGTCCAACTGGTGGTTTTCTAATTGGTTTCTTACCAATGGTATTTATAGTAGGCCTTGGAAACCAAAAGCCATTTATAGTAAAATTAATTTATAATTTACTCGGTTTAATATCCTGTTATATCTTTGGTTTGCTTATGTATCATTTCATAACAAAAGTATGGTTATTACCTTCCATACCCTTTATGTTTTTAAAGGATGGTATAACTCTTGTGATTGCTATTTTATTTAGCAAAGAACTATCATTAAGACTTAATTCACTAAATTAGAATTAAAATGTTAGATAAGGAGAAACATGAAAATATGTTTCTCCTTTTTTTTACGTTTTTTATTTATAAGCTTATTGATAATAGTTATAAAAAATTATCAATATTTTATTGACAGAACTTTCATTCTGTGTATAATAAAATATGTTATTAGTTTAGTAAGACTAAACTGGGAGTTTATTTTTATTAAGGAGGTTATTGTGAATATTGGTGAAAAAATAAAAGAGTTACGAATACAAAAGAGCTTAACTCAAGAAGAACTAGCTGACAGAGCAGAACTATCCAAAGGATTTATCTCACAATTAGAGAGAGATTTAACATCTCCATCCATTGCAACTCTTGTAGACATCTTACAATGTTTAGGAACTAATTTAGAAGAATTCTTTTCAGATACCTCCTCTGAACAAGTGGTATTTAAGAAAACAGACTATTTTGAAAAGTATGATAGTGAACTTAAAAATGAAATTAAATGGATTATACCAAACGCACAAAAAAACATGTTAGAACCTATTCTGCTTACTCTAGGCGAAAACGGTTCTACCTATCCGGATAATCCCCATGAAGGCGAAGAATTTGGTTATGTCCTAAATGGAAGTATAACAATACACATTGGTAATAAATCATATAAAGCCAAAAAAGGGGAATCCTTTTATTTTAAAGCTGCAAAAAAACATTATATTACAGCTTCGAAAACTGGAGCAACCCTACTATGGGTTTCTACTCCACCTAGCTTTTAAGAGGTGTGAGGCTTACGCTAAACTAAGGAGGATTCTATATGGCTGGTAATAAGCTAATTGATTTAATCGATATCACGAAAGCATATGGTGATAATACAATACTTGATTCTCTTAATCTTTACATAAGAGAAAATGAGTTTCTTACTTTACTTGGTCCAAGTGGATGTGGTAAAACAACAACCCTACGTATCATTGGGGGATTTGAAAATCCTGACTCAGGAAAAGTAATTTTTGATGGAAAAAACATAACCAATTTACCACCAAATGAAAGACAGTTAAATACAGTTTTTCAAAAATATGCTCTATTTACCCATATGACAATTGCTGAAAACATTGCTTTTGGTCTTAAAATTAAGAAAAAAAGTAAATCATATATAAATGATAAAATTAAATATGCATTAAAACTTGTTAATCTTGATGGATATGAAAATCGTTCCCCAGATTTACTAAGTGGTGGACAACAACAGCGAATTGCTATTGCAAGAGCTATCGTAAATGAACCTAAAGTTTTATTATTAGATGAACCACTTGGTGCCCTTGATCTTAAATTAAGACAAGACATGCAATATGAACTAATTCGTCTTAAGAATGAACTTGGAATTACTTTTATCTATGTTACCCATGATCAAGAAGAAGCTCTAACAATGTCTGATACAATTGTTGTTATGAATCAAGGTTATATTCAACAAGTAGGTACTCCTGAAGCTATCTACAATGAGCCGATGAATGCCTTTGTTGCTGACTTTATTGGGGAAAGTAATATTATTCATGCCACAATGATAGAAGATAAATTAGTTGATATACTTGGAGCAAAATTCCCATGTGTTGACGTAGGATTTGGAAGAAACAAACCAGTTGACGTTGTAATTAGACCTGAAGATATCGATTTAGTAAAACCTGAAGATGGTATCATTCGTGGACGTGTTACTTCATTAATTTTTAAAGGTGTGCACTATGAAATGGATGTTTTAGCAAATGGTCATGAATGGCTAGTTCATAGTACAGATTTATTTCCAGTTGGAAGCGAGGTAGGTATCTCTGTAAATCCGTTTGATATTCAGATAATGAATAAACCTGAATCTGAAGATGAAGAGGCGGTGATACTAGATGAATAAAAAAAAGTGGTTATCCTTTCCTTATATTCTATGGATGTTAGCTTTCATAATAATACCATTACTCATGGTATTATATTACGGATTCACAACAAAGGATAAAACCTTTACACTTGAAAACCTTACATTAATAGCAGATCCAATTAATCGTAGAGCATTGTGGTTATCACTAAAACTTTCTTTACTTAGTACCGTTATATGTTTAATTTTAGCTTATCCTATAGCAATGATATTAAGTAATATGAAACTAAAGAATAATAGCTTTATTGTTATGATATTTATTCTGCCAATGTGGATGAATTTTTTACTTCGTACTTTAGCATGGCAGAATATATTGGAAAAAACAGGTATCTTAAATAATATTTTAGGCTTTTTAAATTTACCTAAACTAGATTTAATTAATACTCCGACTGCTATTGTATTTGGTATGGTATATAATTTTTTACCTTTTATGATACTACCAATCTATAATGTACTCATTAAGATTAGTGATGATACCATCAATGCAGCAAGAGATTTAGGTGCAAATAGCTTTACAACATTTATGAAAATTATATTTCCACTTAGTTTACCAGGTGTAATTAGTGGTATAACTATGGTTTTTGTACCATCTCTTACTACCTTTGTTATCTCAGACATATTAGGCGGAAGTAAAGTTGTTCTAATTGGTAATGTCATTGAACAACAATACAAAATGATAAATAATTGGCATACTGGTTCCGGACTTTCCATTGTATTAATGGTATTCATCTTACTAAGTATGGCTATTCTTGCGAAATACGATAAGGAAGCGGAGGGTCAAAGCATATGGTAAAAAGATTTCTCCAAAAGTTTTATTTAGGAATTATCCTACTATTTTTATACGCTCCTATTCTTATCTTAATTGTACTTTCTTTTAATAAGTCAAAATCAAGATCAAAATGGGGTGGGTTTACTTTTGATTGGTATATAAAACTATTTCAAAATGACGATATAATGAGCGCCTTATATACAACTTTGTTTATTGCTATATTGTCTGCGTTAATTGCTACTATAATAGGTACCTTTGCAGCCATTGCTATGAATAATATGAAGAAAGTTCCTCGTTCAATTCTAATGGCAGTATCAAATATACCTATGCTAAATGCAGACATTGTTACTGGTATCTCCTTAATGTTATTATTTGTTGCATTTAATTATACCTTGGGATTTTCCAGTGTATTAATGGCTCATATTACCTTTAATATACCGTATGTAATACTTAGCGTAATGCCAAAATTAAAACAGTTAAATAAAAGTACGTATGAAGCTGCTCTTGATCTTGGAGCAAGTCGTAGCTATGCCTTTTATAAAGTTGTTTTTCCAGAGATTTTTCCTGGTGTTTTATCTGGATTTTTATTATCTTTTACTATGTCACTTGACGATTTTGTTATTACTCACTTTACAAAAGGTGCATCTATTGATACTTTATCAACTAAGATATATTCTGAGGTTAGAAAAGGTATTAAACCAGAAATGTATGCCCTTTCAACACTTCTTTTTGGTAGTGTAATTATATTATTGGTAATCATAAATCGTAAAAATGATAGAGATAATAAAAGAATACATGGAAATAATAAAAGAATAAATAGGAAATAATAAATTAATCTTACAAAAATAATATTCGAATTAATTAATACTTTAGGATATTAATCCGTATTTTATACAATAACCCTTGAAAGGCATTGGTGAGAAATGAAAAAAAAGTTAATTGTACTAATGCTAGTTTTAACTACTGTAGTTACTCTAGCGGGCTGTGCTAAAAGTGATAAGCCAACATTATATGTGTATAACTGGGGCGAATATATTGATCCAGAAATATATGATTTGTTTGAAGAAGAAACTGGTATTAAAGTAAAACATAATGAGTTTGTTCAAAACGAAGATATGTACCCTGTTATTAAAACCGGATCAGTACAATACGATGTTGTATGCCCATCTGACTATATGATTAAAAAAATGATTGATGAAGATATGTTAGCAGAAATCAATTATGATAACGTTCCAAATATTAAATATATTGATCCGCTATATTTAGAAAGTGCAAGTGAATTTGATCCAGGAAATAAATACAGTGTTCCTTACGCTTGGGGTACTGTTGGTATTCTTTACAACAAAACAATGATAGATGCTGAAATTGATAGTTGGGAAGCACTTTTTGATAAAGAATATATGGAGAAATACGGTTATAATGGTGAAGTTCTAATGATTGAAAGTGTTCGAGATGCATTTGGAATTGCACTTTCCTATCTAGGCTATGATATAAACTCTACTAATTTAGATGAAATAGAAGAAGCGAAACAATTATTACAATCACAATTTCCTCTTGTTGATGCTTATGTAGTTGATCAAGTTCGTGATAAAATGATTGGTGGCGAAAATCCAATTGGTGTTATCTATTCTGGTGAAGCTATTTACACTCAAAGAGAAAATCCTGATTTAGAATATGTAGTTCCAAAAGAAGGTTCAAACGTATGGATTGATGGTTGGGTTATTCCTAAAAATGCAAAGAATAAAGAATATGCTGAACAATGGATTAACTTCTTATGTAAACCTGAAATTGCTTTAATGAACTTTGAATATATTGGATATTCAACTCCAAATGCAGGTGCTAGAGATTTAATTGAAGACGAAGCAATTAGAACTAGTACCATTGCTTTCCCTGATAAAACAGTGCTTGATAGATGTAAAACTTACCTATACTTAGGAGAAGAAATGGAAGCTTTATATCTTCAAAAGTGGAATGAAGTAAAATCACAATAATAATTTTAGAAAAACCGACCATATATATGATCGGTTTTTCTTATTTTAATTTACTTTCTTAAAAATATCTTTTCTATAGTTACTTAAAAAGTTATAAGTTAACAATCCTATACACGTCTTAAATTCTTTAGTAAATTATTATCGTTTTATTCTTTAATAATTATTATTCTTTTACTATATTTCTTTCCTCACCTTTAAAAAATGCTCCAATATTTTTATAAACTTCCGTAACTACACGGTTTCTAGCTTCAACAGTAGCCCATGCAATATGAGGAGTGATAATAAGTTTAGTACTATCCTTAATACGATATAGTGGATTTGTAGCAACCATAGGTTCTACACTAATAACATCAAGTCCAGCACCAGCAATTATATTATTCTCTAAAGCATCTGCCAAATCTTCTTCATTTACAATTGGTCCACGACCTAAATTTAATAAAATAGCAGATTTCTTCATTTTACTTAATGCGTCTGCATTTATTAAGTTTTTGGTTGCCTCATTTAATGGCGCATGAATCGATATAATATCTGAGTGTTTTAGCAAAGTATTAAAATCGACCTGACTGTAATTTGAATTTACATTTTTACCAGATGTGGAGTAATATATCACCTTACATCCAAAAGCATTTGCAACCCCAGCAACACCTTTTCCTATTTCACCAAGACCTATAATTCCCCATGTCTTTCCATATAATTCATTAAATTTCTTATTAAAATGGCTAAAAATATCCGACTTAATATAATCACCACTTTTAACAAAATTATCATAATAGCTTAACTTTTCATATAAATAGAAAAGTAATGCAAAAGTATGTTGTATTACTGACTGTGTTGAATACCCTTTTACATTAGTAACGGCTATATTTCTACTATTGGTATACTCAAAATCAACAATATTGGTACCTGTAGCTGTAATACAAATTAACTTCAAATCATTTGCATCACATAAAGTACTTTCATTCATTGGAATTTTATTAACAACTAAGATATCTGCTTCTTTAATACGATTTCTATTCTCACTTGGTTCCGATTTGTCATATTTAATAACCTCTCCTAAAGAATCAAATATAGTTAAATCCACATCATTTCCTAAGGAATCAGCTTCTAAAAAAACTATTTTCATAGTAATAACCATGCCTTTCTCGAAGAGTGTGAAATTGTTCTTTATTTCACACTATCTCCAAACTTTTTTCTTTCATCTTTAAAGTCAATTTATCTAATACGCTCAGGGAAACCGACTTTTTTCTGTACTTTTCTTAATGTTTTATTAGCAAAATAATTGGCTTTCTCACCATTCGTTTTAATAATTCCATCAATATAGTCTTTATTCTTTGATAGTTCTGCAACTTTATCTTGGATTGGTTTTAATACGGATACTACCGATTCTCCCACTGCTAATTTAAAGTCTCCATACCCTTTACCGTCAAACTCTTTTACAACATCATCTATTGATTTACCTGTAGCTGTACTATATATGTCAATTAAATTCTTAATACCTGGTTTGTCTTCACTGTATAGTATTTGATTATCAGAATCTGTTACTGCTCTTTTAAACTTACGAATGATTGTATCAGGAGGGTCCATTAGATAGATACTAGCATTGAGATTCTCATCTGATTTTGACATTTTTTTTGTTGGTTCTTGTAGACTCATTATCTTAGCACCTACTTTACCAATGTATGGTTCAGGAATAGTAAATACATCTCCGTAGATACCATTAAATCTTGTTGCAATGTCTCTTGTAATTTCTAAATGTTGTTTTTGATCCACACCAACTGGCACTACATCAGATTGGAATAATAATATATCAGCTGCCATTAATACAGGATAGGTAAATAAACCTGAATTTATATTATCTGCATGTTTTGCTGACTTATCTTTGAATTGAGTCATACGACTTAATTCTCCCATATAAGTGTAACAATTTAAAATCCAACTAAGCTCTGCATGCGCTGGTACATGGGACTGATAGTATATACAGTTTTTTTCTGGATCTAAACCTGCTGCTATATATAAAGTTAATAATGCTCTTGCTCTTTTTCTAAGTTCTGCTGGATCTTGTCTTACTGTTATTGAATGCATATCAACCACACAGTAAAAACATTCATATTCTTCATTTAATGTAACCCAATTCTTTAAAGCTCCCATATAATTGCCTAGAGTTAGATTACCTGTTGCTTGCATTCCACTAAATAACGTTTTTTTTCCGTCTAACATAATTAATACTCCTTTGCTTTTTAATACTAAATATTATCTTTATAGGACGCTATTTCCTATAAAGTAAAAAAAGACTATTGTCCTAGTATTTCTACAGGGACAAAAGTCTTGTGCTTCTGCGGTACCACCCAGATTGGCGTAAAACGCCCTCTTTCTCTATCTCAATAATTCAACTGATTATAATGAAATAGCTCCATTGATAACGGGTAGAGTTCCCGTTAGGTTTTACTAAGCCAAAGCCGTTCCTCCTAATCCTATAAGTCCATTCAGTATATTGTATCATATTGCCCTTCCACCCATGGCAACTCGCTGTAAATCTACTCCTATACCTACTCTTCTTAATTATCGGATATTTTTATATAATAAGTATATCTATCTATATTTAAAAAGTCAATCCCTATACTAGAAAACTTATTCTAGCAGCAGTTACTTAACTCTTTTTTGTTTAAAAAATTAAAATTTAGAAAACAATTATTTATCTAAATTTAATATATCAAGATTTAATATTTCATCAAAACTATCTATTACCCATGTAAAATCATCTACTTGTCCAAATCCATACCTAGCATATACAAAAGGTACATTAGCTTCTTTGGAAGCTTTACAATCACCTTTAGTATCTCCAACATAAATTGGACTTTTAAGATTATTTCTTTTTATGACATCTTTTATATTATCTGCTTTAAAGCGCTTTGAACGGCCTGGATATTCAAAATCTTCAAAATATTTATCTAAACCATGTGCTTTAAAAAAGCATTGAATATATCCTTCTTCACAATTACTTACAATAAAAAGACGATACTTCTTTTTTAATTCTATTAAAGTTTCCTCTAAATTAGGATATAATATACCTCCTACTTTTGCAAGATATGGGCATTGTTTTACTATACTTTCCTTCATAATAGAAAGTGCAATGTCAGGACTAACACTTGGCAATAATTTTAATGCTATATCCTCTAATGGTAAACCATATAATGCTTTTAATTTATCCGCTGTAATATCTTCTGTAACTTCCTTATATTTACTTGCTTCTTCTCTCCAAATAACTGCTGCTCCATCCGTTGCATCCCAAAGGGTGCCATCTAAATCAAATATTATACTATCTATCATTTGTAAACCTCACTTTATCTATTATTTTCTCTTAACTTTTATTATAATCCATTCTCTATGTAAAATCCACTATTCATATCTAATATTTATTCAGTTATAGGATATAATTTTATTCCCTTATTAACTATCTCGCTTTCCATGCTTCCTTTTACCATGCTCCTATTAGTTAGTAACTTCCTTGATATATAATAGCAATTCATTAATGGTGATTGTGGTCTAGGATGTTTAGGTGTTATTTCATTTATTCTCCCAATTACTTCAAACATATCCGCATTAGCTCCAAGTTCATAAACATACTCTAGCTCCTCTTGTGTTGGCCGAAGTGGCTTTACATATTCTAGTCCCTTGACTTTATATTGTATTCGATTTATTTGTTCCCAAATAGGGTTTACAAAATCCTCATTGTCTAACTTAACCTCCGTCACTATACAAAGATCATAATCGCTGTATTCATGGGGAGTCCCATAAGCATAAGAGCCAAATAAGATAATTTCATCAATGGGTAATATTTTTGCTAATTCTCTAACTATTAAACTTAATTCATTTCTTTCATTTTGTGGTAATTGTTCTATCATATGGAATACTCCTTTTTCATTAATCTGATTTTATATTTTAGATTATTCTACACTCATAAGATACCAAATTATGTAATATTTGTCCACGTATTATTAAATGTATTTTTACCTATTCTAGTCACAAAAAATATGTTATACTGTTCCCTGCAATGATAAGCACATCGATAGGAGGCAAATATGAAGCAAATTCCAAGTTTTACAATTGATCATATGAAATTATTAAGAGGTGTCTATGTTTCAAGAAAAGATATGGTAGGAGATAATATTTTAACTACCTTTGACATCCGTCTAACTAGACCTAACTTTGAACCAGTAATGAATACCGCTGAGATGCATACTATAGAACATCTTGCAGCTACCTATTTAAGAAACAATGAAGAATATGCTAATAAAACAATTTATTTTGGACCAATGGGCTGCAGAACTGGTTTTTATTTAATCTTAGCTGGTGATTATGAATCAAAAGACATTGTAAGTATATTAATTACTATGTTTGAATTTATAAGAGATTTTGAAGGTGATGTACCTGGTGCAAGTGCCATTAACTGTGGTAATTTCACTGATATGAACTTAAATATGGCCAAGTACTTAGCAAATCGATTCTTAAATGAAGTTTTATATGTTATTACAGAGGATAACTTAAATTACCCAAATTAAATAAACTATAATTTTTCTTAATTATTATCCAAAAATACCTTTATAATTTCACTTCTTTATGAAATTATAAAGGTATTTTTATATATTTCTACGTAGTTAACCATATTCATCTTTCCTATATCTAAGAATTAATTGTAATATTTACTTAAATATGGAATATAGTATAATAATAATACAGAAATGGAGAAGCCATGGATTCCGACGATAGACATGAAGATATCAAAAGTTCTTCTAATAATACAAGCATCAGTCACACAATGGACTTAATAAAAGCAGCCGTTCCTTACCTTGATAATGATTTAAAGCAATCATTGGAACTTGTTATAAAAGTTGGTGATTTGATTGAGATTATGGGAACAACGAATCAAAGTAAGAAGGGATTATCAATATTAAGCATTGATATTAATTCCATTGATATAGAAGGCTTACTAACTAGTGTTCGAAAAGTATGCTATGAAAAAGAAAGAGAAATTGTTGATATGATTCTTAATTTTATAAAAGCAAAAAATCTATACCAAACATATACAACCTTAACACAAGTTATGGCTTCCCAGACAAGTGATTCAAATGATCCAAATGATTCAAGCGATACGAATAACCCATTTGGCAATATGGGGAATATGGCTAATATGTTCGGAAATATGTTTAGTGGAATGTCAAATAACGGTCAAAACCCTTCTAATATGAATGAGATGTTAGAAGCCTTTTTAACTCCTGAGCAAATAAGTACATATGAAACTTTAAGCGTTTTATTAAATACAATGTAATACCTCAAATATATATATTAGAGAGGAGTTTTATTATGGATTTAAATTGGATTAATCACCCAGCAATGAAAAATATCGATGCGAGAAAGCTTGCAATTCTAGTTGATTTAGCGAATCAAGCAAAAGGACTTAGTACAGATAAGGCACTCCCACTATTAGTATCAACCAATGCAAAAATGAAATCTTTAGGACTTACCTTTACACCTGATGAATCTGACTTACTAGTAGATATTCTATCCAAAGATATGAATGCTGCTGATAAACAGAAATTAGAACTTGTGAAAAAAATGATTTCTAAAAATAAAAAATAACATCACTATTAAAAGGAATCTCTAATAGAGATTCCTTTTTTATGTCATTAGTTCGGAATTACAAATTTATTTCACAAATATGTATTCCTCCTTACTTGATAATTCTTTCACATAAGAATATCCATCAAAATTAAATTTTTTTATATTATTTGCTTCTTTAATTTTATTTTTTATAATAAAATGTATCATTTGCCCTCTTGCAATTTTAGATGCAGTGGATTCAACTTTAAGTTTATCACCCTTTCTTACTTTAAAAATACAGGTAATAAAATTCACATTCTCATGTACATAAGGCTTTATTATCTTGCTGTATTCAAGAGATGCTAAATTAATAATAGTATCTGTTTCTTTCTCTAATGTATTAAAAATCTTAGAGCCCCAATAACCATATAAACTTGTAGCATCTCCAATTTGTAATTTAGACTGCATTTCAAGTCGATAAGGATAAATACTATCAAACGGTTTAAGAACGCCGTACAGACCACTAATAATACGTACATGATTATCTAAAAATGCAATCTCATCCTCTGTAAACTTATCTAATTGTATATTTTTATATTGTAAACCATCGTAAGATAAAATAGCTGGATTTCCATTTGTATCAAATGTTAAAGAATCAAATCTACATTTATTTAACTTAGCTAATCTATCATTAATTTTCATTAACTGTCTAATATCTTCTACTGTCAGTTCTTTTAACCTTTTCATTATTTCTTTTGTCTCTTTTTCATTCGTAGGCAAACTTAATTTTCTATCAAATTTTATACTTTCCACCATTGTTTTCGATGGTGATATTATAACTTTCATATAGTACTCCCATTGCATATCGTAGACTTGGTTGCTATACTACCATAAATAAATAATGATTTTATTTTAGTATGTTGTTCCTTTTACATGAATTATTCTATCGTAAAATGTTTTTGTATCATTGAATATAACATGGCTTACATTTATTACTGTGATGTCTTTTAGGGCAAGTATTGTCTTTTCTATTTCTTTCGCTTTCTCCATATCAAGTGAAGCAAATGCTTCGTCCATAAACAATATATTTGCTTTTGCAAGCATAGCCCTTGCGATTACAACCCTACTTCTCTCGCCACCAGAGATGTTTTTGCCATTATCATAGATGATAGTATCAAGTCCCTTTTCTTGTGATTTCACAAAATCCACTAATCCTGCTGCTTCTAAGGCTTTTATAACTTCATCCCTCGGATATTCTTTATATAATGTAATATTATTTAAAAGAGTATCTTCAAATATAAAAACTTGTTGCTCAACATTTGCCATTAGTGAAAAATATTGTTCTTTTTTAATATCTTTTAGATTAACACCATCAATGAAGATTCCACCGTTTGTTGGATTAAAATATTTACGTAGTAACTTTAACAATGTGGATTTTCCTCCCCCACTTGGTCCTACAATTAAATATTTTCCATTCTTTTTTATTTCTAAATCAACATCAGATAAAATTAGATTACTTTCATCCTCATCTGCATAGTGAAATGAAACATCTCGTAACTCTATTTTATCACGAAACGTATTAATATCAATGGTTTCTATCTCATTATTTTCATTTTTTAATGTATCTTCTATTTTTTTTATTAGGCTCTTAGTTGATAGTAATTTGGGCATATTTTCAGTAATTTGAAAAAGCGGTCTAGTTATTCTTTGCATACCTTCTGTAATGATTAACATGGATGCTGCTGTAATTTTCCCTATAATAGCGAAGTAACCCATTACACATACAACCCCAAAGTATGTACTTCCCATAAAGAATTGCTGTATGGACATTACATATGACATAATTTTCTCAATCAAATAGCCCTTATACTGGATTTCCTTACTCTTCTCATAATAATTATGGGTTACTTTTTCTTGTAAATTATTATTTTTAACAATATGAAAAGCAGATAAAATTTCTTTTATATAAGAGGTATAACCATCAAATAAGTCACTTCTCTCCTTTGTAACTTTTTGCAAAGGTTTGGATGCAATTTTACTTACAACAATATTAATGCCTCCTATAAAAAGGAATAATAAAACCAACCATATATTAACTGTTGATAAAATCCAAACACCTACAAAAAAATTAACAATGGCAGTTCCAACATTGTAGATAGCATCTATTAAATTTGTTTCAAGCACATTACAGTCATTTGTTAGGCTTGATATGTATTTCGCATTATTCTCTTTTTGAAATTCGGCTATATTCTTATTAAATATTTTAGCTATATAATAATTCTTTATTAATAAATTTCCCTTTTTCTTATATAATCCTTTAACAATGGAATCTATTATTCCTATAGGAACAACTATAAATGCCATAACAATTATAATTGGGATTCCTGTTTTTAATTTATCAACTTCTAAAGCCAATCCATAATCAAGTAGATTCATCAAACGAACATAGATAACACCATCTAAGATAATACTAACAGAAGAACAAATAAGTGATAAAATTCCAATGGGAATTAATTTATATAATTTTTTTAGCATGTAATTACCTCCCCAAAATAATCCTTAGCCGGATATTGATATACATGGCCATTCTTCACTTCAAGGACATAATCATATTCGTCTGTAATTCCATCATAAAATCTATGGCTAATAGCAATTACCGTATGGGGTAGGTCAAGGAATACTTTTTCAATCTCTCTTCCTAACTCTTCATTTAAACTCGAAGTTCCTTCATCTACAAAAAGAATTTCTGCTTCTTTTGCTATTGCTCTTGCAATGGATATTCTTTGCCTTTGGCCACCAGAAAGGTTTTTACCATTCTCTGTTAACATTGTATTTATGCCATCTTTTTTGTCGGAAAGCATGTCTAGTAAGCCACATACCTTTGCTGCAAATGAGATTTTTTCTATAGGTATGTCCTTATATAAAGATATATTGTTCTTTATAGTATCTTCAAATAAAAATACATCTTGATATATAAAAGCAACTTTATTATTAAATTTATTTTCTGCAATTTCTCTATAATCAATACCATCCATTCTAATCGTTCCCACATAATCATCGTTGGTCATGGCTAGTAAATTCATTAATGTAGATTTACCAGCACCACTTACACCTTTAATTAAATACTTTTTACC
>JAEWHU010000353.1 GCA_023387635.1 Bacillota bacterium | reverse complement strand
GGATAGTAGAGTATTAACGTTAATATTAGAGATATGATGAGCCCCTAAGAATTTGAGTTGAAATAACTCAAGTTCTTAGGGGATTTTCTTACTTTATAGTGCCAAAAGTACTGGATGCTTGGGTTTTTTAAGGCGCGCTATGAAAAAGAACATAAAATAGCTTAGTAAATTATTTTATAAACCAGTAATAATATAATTAGACTAAAGAAATTAAGTAGAGTAAAGAGTAATAAATATTTTTTTATATTTTTACCTTCAACTTTTGCATATAGTTTATAGGAAATTAAACTTGCTAGTGAGGCTATTATTGTTCCAAGGCCACCAATGTTAGTTCCTAGTATTAGATTTTTGTAATCATCAGTAAAGGTAGATAATAACACAGCGGCAGGAACATTACTAATTCCTTGGCTTAATACAATGCTTGTTAAAAATACTTTACCTTTAATAAAATCATTCATAAAGTTTGTAATAACTTCGATTTGCCCCACATTTCCAACAAATATAAAGAAATACACAAAAGTTAAAAGTAAACTATAGTCAACTTTTAATAGTGAATTTCTATCTATTATGAGGAACGTAAGTAGAATAATAACAAATGTAACTTGATATGAAATTAAGTGAAAAACGCATCCTATAGAGATTAAAAATAATAGTATATAAATAATTAGTTTCTTTTTATCACGTATGAAGGAAGATTCTGCAAATATAAGGGTAATCTTATTATTTTTAATAAAAAACATGGGTATTGTTAAAATAATAAATGAGGTTATCACAATAGGGATTGTAATTAAAAAGAATGTACTTGCATTTAGGTCGTAATAAGTGTATAGATAAAGATTTTGTGGATTACCAACAGGAGTTAGCATACTTCCAAGATTAGCACCAATGGTTTCCATAACAATAACAAATATCATAAGATTTTCTTGTTTAGTCATGGTAAGCACTAGTATTGTAAATGGAACAAGGGTAAGTAATGCCACATCATTGGTTATCCACATGGATAGAATGAAACATAATAGTATTAATATGTAACACAGCATTCTTGTACCTTTTATATGTTTTAATAAATTTTTAGACATTACATCAAATACACCAATGTTATTAAATCCCATAATAACAGCCATTAAGCAAAATAAAATAGCTAAAACACGAAAATCAATGTAATTTATATATGAAATATTTAGTGGTACATAAAACATACTAATGATAGCAGCAAGGGCTGATATCATTAGTACATTTTCTTTTTTAGTAAATTTTATAAGGTTAGTAATTACATTTTTCAATGGGAGCTCCTAATTTGATAAGTTATTTTTTAATTGAATCAAAGATTATAGTTCTTTTGCCTAAATTCACTTATGTAGTGTTATAAGATTAGTGAAATATGTAACGATACTCTTTATTAGTTTAGTGTATAATACTAAAAATCTAATGTCAATTCAACCTTGAAAATTATATAAAAATCATTGTACTTCTTTTGAGTGTGAAGTATAATATGAAATGTTTAGTTGGTTTATGTACTTTATGTAGAAATATGGAGAATATATGAATAAAAAAATGAATGATAATCAAATGTTATTAGAGGAAGCAAATAGATGCTTACGTTGTAAAAATGCAAAATGTCAAAAAAATTGTCCGATTAGTACTTCAATCCCAGAAGTGATTCAACTTTACAGTGAAGGTAAAATAAAAGAAGCAGGAGAATTGCTATTTAATAATAATCCATTGTCCGTAGTTTGTGCTATTGTCTGTCCTCACGAGGAGCAATGTTTAGGACATTGTATTAAGGGAATAAAAAGTGATCCAATAGAGTTTCATGAAATTGAAAGAGAGATTTCATTAAAGTATTTAAAAGAAGTAGAATTCTTGAACCTACCAAAAGATAAAGAGCGTATTGCCATTGTAGGTGGTGGGCCAGCAGGAATAACTATTGCGTTTATCTTAGCAAAGAGAGGATATAAAGTAACAATATTTGATGCTCATGACAAAATAGGCGGTGTACTAAGATATGGAATACCTGACTTTAGATTAGATAAAGAAATAATTGATTTATTTGAAGAAAAGTTATTACAACTTGGAATTAAGATTCGACCAAATACATTAATTGGACCAGTCATTACTTTAGATAGGTTATTTGAAGATGGTTATAAGGCAGTGTTTATAGGTACTGGTGTATGGAATCCTAAAATGCTTGGAATTAAGGGTGAGACACTAGGGAATGTGCATTATGCTATTGATTACTTGAAGTCACCTTCTGTTTACCATCTTGGTAAAAAGCTTGTTGTTATCGGTGCTGGTAATGTTGCAATGGATGTTGCTAGAACAGCAAAAAATAATGGAGTAGAAGAAGTTTATGTAGCATATCGAAAAGGTGAAGAAGACATGAGTGCTACAAAACATGAAATTAGTGAGGCAAAAAAAGAAGGTATTATATTTAATTTCTACAAGTCTCCACTTGAAATTACAGATGAAGGAATTGTACTTATATCCACAGAAGACGTAATAAATGAAGATGGTAAAAAGCAGAATATTGCTATAAAGGGTAGTGAAGAACTTTTCTATTGCGATTCTATTATTATTGCCATTAGCCAAACTCCAAGAACTAACATTGTCTCTAATACTACTGAACTTACAACAAATAAATGGGGATTGGTAATTACAGATGAACTTGGAAATACCACCAAAAAAGGTACTTTTGCATCTGGTGATGTAGTAACAGGAGCAAAGACTGTAGTTGAAGCAGTAGTACAAGCAAAAATAGTTGCAGATACTATGGATGCTTATTGTAGGGAAAATGAATAGAGAAATAATGAGATAATAAAATTACTTAATAAAATTATAAAAGGGAGAAATGAATCACATTAGATGTTAGATATAAATTATCTAACGCTCTAGTAAGTTCATTTCTCCCTTATTGTATGATAAAGATAATAAGATATAGAAATTATGGAATTATATGGAATGGAATAGTCTCATATGTTATAATAAGTGAAATATAATTACAAAAAAAGGATATAGATGAGGCAGAATATTATGATAATAGGGAGGACACTTGATAAAAGAATGAAAAAAAATAAACTGATAACATATGCAGTAATAAGTAGCACTGTTGTAGCTTTTATTATTATTCTAATAGGAATGAATTATTATAAATATAAAATTTTAGAAATAGGAATTGTTGATATTTCTAACTATAATAAATATAAATTTCATTATGCTATGATTTCTGAGGAGGCAGACGCTCCTTTCTGGGAAGCCGTTTATCAAGGGGCACTAGAAAAAGGCAAAGAGCAGGAGGCATATGTTGAAAAGATAGGAAGTAATCTTTCCATATCCTATTCCTTATATGATTTAATGCAAATAGCAATCTGTTCCAAAGTAGATGGAATCATTATAGAACCAAATGGAGAGGCCAATATTACAGAACTCATTAATAAGGCAGAAAGTGAGGGGATAACTGTAATAACAGTACTTAAGGATGTACCAAAAAGTAATCGAAAAAGCTTTGTGGGTATTAATAGTTATAATCAGGGACAAGCCTACGGAAAGCAAGTATTAGAAGTAGCTGATGGAAAAAAAAGTAAAGTTATTGTATTATTGCATTCAGGTAGAGAAGATACAAGTCAAAATATTGTTTATTCTGGTATTCGCGAGACAGTAGATAATGATAATGTAGAGGTTGAAGTGGCAACTGTCAGCACCCAAAACACGTTTGGTTCAGAAGAAGATATACGTAACATAATAATGGACACTGAAAACCCACCAGATGTATTGGTTTGTTTAACTGCAGTTGATACGCTGTGTGCATATCAAGCAATTGTAGATTATAATAAAGTTGGCGAGATTGAAATTATTGGTTATTACGATTCTGAATTAATATTAAGTGCAATAAAAAAGAACATAATACATTCAACAATGACAATTGATGCAAAACAAATGGGTGCTTACAGTGTTGAGGCGCTGACAGAATATAGAGAGAGAAAGCGTGTGAGTGATTATTTCTCAGTAGATAGTAGCATAATTACTGCAGACAATGTACAAGAATATATTGATATGAGAATAGAAGAAACAATAGAATAGCAAGTGAGTTGATATTATTTAAGTGAGGATTGTGAATATGAAATCAATGGTGAAAAATGGGTCAATTCGAATGAGATTAGTATTTGTGTTTGCTTTTACATCAGCGATTATGTTGGTAGTCAATATGTATATGTACATTAACATCAATATTTCAATTAGTACCATCGATGAAATATATATTAGTAACGTTGGACTAAATGAACTTCTTGATTCAATAACAGATGTTCAGGATTATGTGTATGATTATTTGAATACAAAAAGCACGGATGCTTTAGAAAACTATTATCGTAGCGAACAAAACTATAGATATTTAATAAATGATTTGAATGGAAAAATCACAGATAATGAAATGATACTCATGCAAAAAAATATCAAAAGTATGTCTGAAAATTATTTAGATATGGCAGAAAGTTCAGTTCAAGCAAAACGTGGTAGAAATATAGAAAAATACAAGACAAATTATGAAGATGCCACTACTATGTATAATTATATTAGAATTTACTTAAATAGCTTAAATAATGAACAATTTAAACTTAATTCTAACAATTATGAACTTTTATTAATGTCTCTCAATTACTTAGAAATCATAAGTACCATAGTTTTATTAGTTATTACTATATTCAATGTTATACTAATCATATTTTTAACAAGAAATATTACGGATCCTCTAATGAATCTGGCAAAAGCAGCGAATGAAGTGGCTGCAGGTAATCTGGATGTTGATTTAATTCAAGTAGAATACGCAGATGAAGTCGGAATTGTAACTAAGGCTTTTAACACTATGATTGTAAGTATCCATCAGTATATAAAAAAGACAAAAGAAAGTATAGAACTAGAGAGCAAAATGAAAGAAAAGGAATTGATGATGACCAATCATTTAAAAGACGCACAATTAAAATACTTGCAAGCTCAGATTAATCCTCACTTTCTCTTCAATACGTTGAATGCAGGTGCTCAGCTCGCCATGTTAGAGGGGGCAGATAAAACTTGCTTATTTATAGAAAATATGGCAAATTTCTTTCGATTTAATATGAATAGTTTTGTCAAAGATTCTAATTTAAGAGATGAAATAAAATTAGTTGACAGCTATATTTATATATTGAATGTACGTTTTTCCGGTAAAATACATTTTATCAAAGACATTGATGAGAGGGAAATAGATGTTCAAGTTCCAAGTCTGATATTACAACCAGTCGTGGAGAATGCTGTTAATTATGGAATACGAGATATTGAGTATGAGGGATTAATTCGATTGACTGTGTACCAGGATGAGGAGAATATTAATATAAGCATTATGGACAATGGGGTAGGCATGGAACAAAGTAAGATTGAAAGTATTATTCAATCAGAATTGAAAGACGGAATTGTCCTCAAGGAAAATATTGTTGCCAAAGAAAATATAGATGAAAACATGGTCGCTAAGGATTCAAATGGAATTGGGCTTGGTAATGTTATAAATAGGTTGCGACTTTATTACAATAAAAGAGATGTATTTGAAATTAAAAGTGAAGGCTATAATATGGGGACTGAAGTTATTATTCATATACCTAAGAATTTTTAATATTCAAAGAATGTCAGTATATATGAGATGGAACCAATTGGAGCAGTCGTTAGATATGCGATTATCAGTCATAAAAGGATAGGAGTAACTATGTATAAGATTATGCTAGCAGATGATGAAGGGATTGTTATTGATTCATTAAAATTTATTATAGAAAAAAATTTTGCTGGAAAATGTATGATTGAATCTGCATCAACGGGTAGAAATGTGATAGAATTGGCGGACAAATTTAAACCTGATATTGCTTTTATGGACATACATATACCAGGTATTAATGGAATTGAAGCAATGAAAGAAATAAGAAAAACAAATAGTACTGTAATTTTTATTGTAATGACAGCATATGACAAGTTTAATTATGCCAAAGAGGCAATCAACTTAGGTGTTCTGGAATATTTAACAAAGCCAGTTAACCATACTGTAATTGTAAATGTAATTAAAAAAGCTATGGATAATATTGAACAAGACAGGAAGAAAAGAAGTAATGATTTAAAAATAAGAGAAAAGTTAGAAATAGTAATTCCTATCATAGAAAATGATTTTATATATTCGATTCTGTCTGGTGATGATTATAACATAGATTCCTATAACTTTAAAAATTTACTTAATATTGAAGAAGATTATGGAATGATGATGGTTTTAAAATTTGGGGATGCTCTAATAGACGGAGAACTTACGAATCCAGTTGGAGTTAGTGTGAAGGTACAACGTTTTTATCAAATAATTCGAGAGAATATAAAGGAAGAATTTGTGTGTGTGGTAGGTCCTATTATGGTAAATAAGATTGTGATTTTTATTCCCAGCAAGATACCTCAACAGGAGTACGATGACAGAATAAATTTAATTGAGAAATCGAGGAAACTGATACGTGACCTTGCAAAAAGGGTAGAAATGCAGTTTAAAATAGGAATTGGATCAATTACAACACTTAATAAGCTAAATGATTCTTATAAGGAAGCAATAAATTCCGTGCGAAATAGCAGAGGAAGAGTAGTGCACGCAAAGGATTTTCCAATTGGCTGTGAGTATGCTAAGGACTATCCTATTCAAACGGAAAGAGCATTATTTGATATGATAGAAAATGGAAGCCTAGAGGGAACAAAAACAGAAGCAAATATATTTTTCAATTGGATGATAGATAACTACTCAGATTATGAGATGGATATTAAACTAAAAGTATTAGAGTTCATCTTGTTTGCGGAACAAAAGGCTTTTTTAAGTGGTGGAATGACATATTATTTTAGATACCGCAAAGATTATCTAACTTCAATTATTGATATCAAGGATTATGAGCAGTTACGTACATGGTTTTTAGATAAATTGTCAGATGCATGTAGAAATATGATCTCAAATAAAGAAAAGCAAGAAAATGGTGTGATAGCAAATGCTAAAGCCTACATAGAGCAAAACTACAAAAAAGATATTTCACTTGATGATGTGTCTAGAAAAGTAGATATTAGTCCTTATTATTTCAGTAAATTATTTAAAGAAGAGGTAGGTGAGAACTTTATTGAATATCTGACTAATATTCGAATACAAAATGCAAAAAAGTTACTGCAGAATATTGATCTAAGTATAAAACATATATGCATTGCCACAGGATATAGTGACCCTAATTATTTTAGTCGTATTTTCAAAAAAATAGTGGGAGTGACACCTACAGAATATAGGGAGAGGATGTAATGAAAAAAAGTGGATATTTTTTTATCGTTATTTGTACTCTATTACTTACTGGTTGTAAAAGTCAGAGTTATGTCAATGAGACAGATGTAACTGAGCAAAAAATACAAATGGGATTTTCCATTGATTCCTTTGTGATTGAAAGATGGCAAAGGGATCGTGATGTCTTTGTATCAACAGCAAATGAATTAGGCGCAGAGGTAAATGTTCAAAATGCTAACGGTAACGTTGAGGAGCAAAAAGCCCAAATAGAGTATTTTATTGATAAAAAAATGGATGTTATAGTTGTAATTGCAGTTGATTCAGAGGCGTGTAAGGATGTATTAAAAAAGGCCAGTGATGCTGGAATAAAAATAGTAGCATATGACAGATTACTTAGAAACACCAATGCTGATTTATACATATCCTTTGATAATGAAGAAGTTGGAAGATTGATGGCAGAAACATTAAAAAAAGAGTTGTCTAGTGGAGGAAATATTATTACAATCTTTGGTCCAACCACAGATAATAATGTCCAGCAAGTGGAAAGTGGATTTAATGAGGTTATATCAGAAAGCAAATTGAATGTCATTTATTCTGTATATGCAAAAGGATGGTTAGCAGAAGAAGCATTTGAGGCAATCAATGATTGTTTAAGCCTTGATCAGAAAATAAATGGTGTTATGTGTGGGAACGATGATCTCGCAAGCCAAGCAGTCAGAGCACTTTCAGAAAATCGTATGGCTGGTAAAGTAATAGTCACAGGCCAAGATGCTGATCTAGCAGCATGTCAAAGAATTGTGGAGGGTACACAAACAATGACAGTTTACAAACCAGTAGATAAGTTGGCGAAAAGTGCGGCTGAATATGCAGTAAAACTGGGTAAGGGAGAAGATATTGAAGCTGTAACAACTATCAATGATGGTAGTTATAATGTACCTTATATTAAACTAGAACCCATAGGGGTTACAAAGGAAAATATTGATAAAATCATTATTCAAGGGGGATTTCATCAAAAAGAAGATGTATATCTTAATATTCCTTAGGAGTAGTAATTAAATATAATTTTAACTTTCCATATCATGTTTATATATAATCATAATATATGAATGTTAATAATAGGATATTTTTGTGATTTGTTTAGCATTTTATTGTTTAAGTAGATTAGTGTTAGGTATAAGCTTATTAGAAAACAAAAATTTACAGTACTTTAGAAAGAAGTCCTATAATAACTATGATATAGTCAAATGGTATTAAATAAAATACAAAAATACCAGGGAGGTTAATTTTATGAAGAAAAAGTTATTTGGTTTATTATTATGTTTAGTTGTTATTTCATCATTATTTGTAGGCTGTAAGAAGGATACGCCAACTTCAAAGAGTGGGGGTAAAAAAATTGGTGTAGCAATGCCAACAAAAGACCTACAACGTTGGAACCAAGATGGTGAAAATATGAAGAAACAGTTAGAAGCTGCGGGTTATGTTGTTGATTTACAATATGCTAATAATGAAATTGCAACTCAAGTTTCTCAAATCGAAAATATGATTACCAGTAAATGTGATGCTTTAGTTATTGCTTCTATTGATGGAGGTTCCTTAGGAACAGTTTTAAAAGAGGCAAAAAGTTCAGGAATTCCAGTTATTGCATATGATCGCTTAATCATGGATACCGATGCAGTTTCCTATTATGCAACTTTTGACAACTATATGGTTGGAACAATTCAAGGCGAATATATTGTTAATCAATTAGATCTCAAAAATGCAGCAGGTCCTTTCAACATCGAGTTATTTACAGGTTCACCAGATGATAATAATGCTAGATTCTTCTTTGGAGGAGCTATGGATATTTTAACACCATATATAGATAGTGGCAAATTAGTTGTTGTATCTGGTCAAAAAGCATTTGAAGAAGTTGCTACATTAAACTGGTCGACGGAAGAAGCACAAAAACGTATGGAGAACTTAATAACATCAAATTACGCGAAAGGAACAAAACTTGATGTTGTATTATCGTCAAATGATTCTTGTGCAATTGGTATTAGCAATGCTTTAGTTGCAGCTGGATATACAGGTTCAGAATTCCCTATATTAACAGGTCAAGATTGTGATATAGTTTCAGTTAAAAATATTTTGGCAGGGACACAATCAATGTCAATCTTTAAGGATACTCGTACATTAGCGGCTAAGGTTGTTGAAATGGTAAGTGCAATTCTAAAAGGTGAAACTGTTCCTGTAAATGATGAAAAAACTTATGACAATGGAACCGGTATCATTCCTACATATTTATGTGAACCAGTATTTGCAGATTCAACGAATTATAAAGAATTACTCATTGATTCTGGTTACTATAAAGAAGCTGACTTAAAGTAATAATGATAGCAAACAGTTTTAAGCACTGTTATAGGTATTCGGGCGAATAGTAGTATATTATTATTCGCCTGATTATCTTGTATCTTCAAATAGGCACATTTATAGGAGGGATTTCATTGGCTAATTTATTATTGGAAATGAAAAATATTACTAAACTCTTCCCTGGTGTAAAAGTACTTGATAATGTTAATCTTCAAGTTGAAGAAGGAGAGATCCATGCATTAGTTGGTGAAAATGGAGCAGGTAAATCCACATTAATGAATATTTTAAGTGGAATATATCCGTATGGAAGCTATGAAGGCAGTATTTTATATCAAGGAGAAGAATGCAAGTTTAATGAAATAAAAGATAGTGAAAAATTAGGAATTGTAATTATTCATCAAGAGCTTGCCCTTGTACCATATATGACTATCGGTGAGAATATTTTTCTTGGCAATGAGTGTGGTTCCAAATTTAATATTAACTGGGAAGAGACCTATAAAAAAGCGGATGAACTCTTAAAAACAGTAGGTCTTAATGAGTCATCACGAACACTCGTTAAAGATATTGGTGTTGGCAAACAGCAATTAGTTGAAATTGCAAAGGCGCTAGCTAAAAATGTAGGGTTACTTATACTAGATGAACCTACAGCATCACTAAATGATGCTGATTCAAGGAAATTATTAGATTTGCTTTTGCAACTTAAAAAGGAAGGTTTAACCTCGATTATTATCTCTCATAAACTGAATGAGATTTCATATGTAGCTAATAAAATTACGGTTATTCGTGATGGAACTACAATAG
>JAEWHU010000346.1 GCA_023387635.1 Bacillota bacterium | reverse complement strand
GCCTCAGTCATAATTTCATTTAATACACCAGTACCTACACGTAAATTTTGATTTTGAATAACTTGCTCAATTAAGTCAAATAGTTTTGGTAAACGTTGACCTGTGAGTGCAGAAATAAATATCATTTCAGCATATGGAATAAATGATAATGTAAGTTTTATCTTAGTTGTGTATTCATATATAGTTTTATCGTTCTTTTCGATGGTATCCCACTTATTAACAGCAATTATAATACCTTTTCCACGTTCGTGTGCAATACCAGCTATCTTTGCATCTTGTTCTGTTACACCTTCTGACGCATCAATAACTAATATAACTACATCTGCTCGCTCCACTGCTGTTACAGTTCTAATAATACTATATCTCTCTAAATCTTCTTTTATTTTATTCTTCCTACGAAGACCAGCAGTATCAATAAACACAAATTCTTGACCATGATATTTCACTGTTGTATCGATTGCATCCCTTGTTGTTCCAGCAATATCAGATACTATAACACGATCTTCCCCAATAAGTTTATTTACTATGGAAGATTTACCAACATTTGGTTTACCAACAATTGCAATTCTTGGTCTATTATCTTCTACTTCTAACATGGAATCAGGATGAAAATGTTTTACTACTTCATCAAGCATATCACCAAGACCAAGTTTGGATTGACCAGAAACTGGATGTGGATCACCAATACCTAAATTATAAAACTCATAAACATCTGCCATAAATTTATCAAAATTGTCAACTTTATTAACTACAAGAACCACTGGTTTCGCAGAACGTCTAAGCATATCAGCAACTTTAAAATCTGCATCAACTAGTCCTTGTCTAACATCAACGATAAACATAATAACATCTGCAGTCTCTATGGCAACTTCAGCTTGATGTCTCATATGAGAAAGCATTAAATCCTTACTTTCTGGTTCAATACCACCAGTATCAATCAATGTAAACTGGTTGTTTAACCATGTAACATCTGCATATATACGATCTCTTGTAACACCTGGATAATCTTTTACGATTGCAATTTTTTCTCCTGCAAGAGAGTTGAATAATGTGGACTTGCCAACGTTTGGCCTTCCAACTATTGCTACTATAGGTCTACTCATTTTCTTTCTCCTTATATCTTAATTCAATACGGCATCTATTAAGGACTTTCCGTCTGATTGTACAATACGAATCTCACTTTGTAAAGCATTTTTAATATCATCCACTGTGATATCATCTAGTAAAACAGTTTCTCCATTTCTAAGTATATCATTAGAAAGAAGTAAATAACTTCCGAGTTCCTTATCTTTTAATTGATTAATAATATCAGTACCAGTTAATAAACCTGTTACAGTAATATCTTCACCAAAAAAATCATTTATAATAGGATAAACATTTATTTTCATGTTAGGAAATTTCTTTTTTAATTGTTCCATTAACCTTACGAATATTGGATATACTAATACACCTGTTGCAAGGGAAACACATTTACTCCTATCATCACCTTCTAATGTATCTAAATATTCCATGAATTCATCTTCTAAAGAGCGTACCATTCCAACTCCATTTTCAATTTGCAAATAACCTTCATAGTTATCAGCATCTGGTAAAGGAATTCCTGCTGTAATATACCATTCATCACTTGCGTGAACAAATCTAGTCTTATATTCTTTATAAAGTATATCCTGCCAGCGATGTATTATCTCTAGAACTTTTAAAGAATCTTCTTTGTTAAATTTTTCAAGTTTTTCAAGTCCATCTCTATACTTAGTTAATCCTACAGGTACGACGGATACACTTTGCATATGTGGAATATAAGCAGCTAAATCATGGATGGTATTCTCAAGTTCAACACCATCATTCACTCCTTTACACAATACAATTTGCCCATTCATTATAATACCAGCATCATATAATTTCTTAATTTTATCAAGTGCTTCTCCTGCAAAACGATTTTTTAACATTTTACATCTTAATTCTTTATTTGTAGTATGAACGGATATATTAATAGGAGAAAGTTTATAAAATATGATTCGGTCAATATCTTCGTCCTTCATATTAGTTAAAGTAATATAATTACCTTGTAAGAACGACAATCTTGCATCATCATCCTTAAAATATAAGGTCTCTCTCATTCCTTTTGGCATTTGATCAATAAAACAGAAGGCGCATTTATTTCTACAAGAACGATAATCATCCATTAAACCTTCTTCAAATTCAATGCCTAAATCTTCATCATATTCTTTATCAATTTCAAGTTCCCACTCTTCGCCATCTTGTTTTTTAATCAATAACTCTATATATTCATCATTCACTGCAAAATGATAATCAAATACATCCTTCACTTCGATATTATTCACTTTAAGTAGCACATCACCTGGTTCTATTTCCAGTTCACTTGCTATACTATTCTCTTTAACACTTTTAATAATATGTCCTTTTAACTTCATATCTAGATTGTCCTCTCATTTATTACTCATATTAGTATAACAGCCTTACTAGTATTAAGCAATAAATTTAAAAAAGGTTGTAGTAAAAATCGATATAAATAACAAAATAAAAAGATGTTTCCACTTAAATAGGAAGCATCTTTCTATTTTGTTATATCATTTATCTGTAAATAGAGCTTATTAATTCTTACTATTAATACTTATGACTTCCATCTTCGGATTTTAACACTCCAGTTAAAAATGCCAATGCTAATCCTTGTCCCCAACCTTGAGTCCAAGATTTAGATATGTTACAATAACCTTCTCTATCATTCATTACAGCAGTACCTGCGGATACATTTAATACTCTTCCATCCTCAGTTATATTACTTAATATTCCTTCATATGCTTTTTGAACATATTTCGTATGTAGAGGATTATTATTACTCACCATAGCTGCAGCAATACCACAAGAAGCAGAAACTTCTTCATAAGACTCTTCATCATTAAGAATAGTTCTCCATAATCCATTCTCCGATTGTAACATTTTTATACTTGCAAGTTGATCTCTAAGAGCACAGTCTATGTCCATATATTGTGGGTAAAGATAACATTCTGGTAATCTTCTTCCTACTTGTGACATAGTGTATGCCGCCCAAGCATTGGCTCTACCCCAATAAAAACCTGACATATGATCTTTGTTTATATTGTTATAACCATGATACCAAAGACTAGTAGTTTCATCTCTAAGGTACTGAATATGCCAGTAATACTGATTAAGGGCATCATCAATAATTTCTTTATCCTTTAATTTCACACCCACTCTTAATAAAAAGAATGCTGCCATGAATAATGTATCTGCCCATGCTTGTTCTGGAAAATCATTTTTTGCCGATACGGTATGTTGAAGTACATTATCACCAAAACGAAGTGCATGATTTCTAATGTAATCTACTTTACTCATTACTACGTCCCAGTACTTTTCATCTTCAGTTGCTTCATAAAGGGTAATCATGGCATGTCCCATAGCACATGTATTTACTGTCCAGCCAGGTAATCCTATTTCCATATATTCATCTGCCCAATTTTTTAACATTTCTAAATATTCTGGATTCTTAGTGGCATTATAAGCTTCACTTACTCCATAATATGCAACTCCACATGGCCAATCCCAAGTCATATCCATTGACATTGTTTTTTTAACTACACTATCAATAACTTTTAATAATTGCTCTCTGTCATAATTTATTTTCATCCTATCTCCTCTTTTCATCCACTCTTAGCCTGTGCGTATCCACACAGGCTAAAAGTAAAATATTTGTATATGTGTTCATTATACTAGTTAAAACTTCCATTTTCAATTGCTATCGCTTTTTCATCAAGAATATCTTGGTAACCTGCATCTAAGAAAATTTGTTTTGATTTTTCATATACAGAATCGAATTCAGTTTCAGAAGCTCTTACACACTTAACATATAATTCTTTCCATAACTCATTTAAATCAGATTTATAATCAGTAACGTTTTCTAATACTACTGTAAATAAAGGATCTGGAGTCATATATTCTTCAACTTCTTTATAATATTTGTAAGCATCTTCAATTAAATATTCATAGCCTGCTGGAGCCCAATTTAATACATTGTTTTTGTGATTTAATTCTGGATCCTCATACTCTGCACCTTCAACTACTAAACACCAATAATCTTTGTTATTGTTATTAGATAATTTGGATTCTCCTTCGTAATTAGCAACTTTAACAGCTAAACCGGTTTCATCTATTGTATAGTTTTCACCTTCAACACCATTTTGTAAGAAGAATAAATTCTCTGGCTGACTCATCCATTCAAGATACATCCAAACAGCTGCTCTTTCTTCTGCAGATGTTGTAGAGTTAATACCCATTATCATACCAAATGGCCAGAATGCACGTGTTTGTGGAACATTTCCTTCTGGTGTTCCTGCAGTTTGAGGAAGAACAGAAACTTTTGCATTAGGATTATTTTTTACTAAGTTATCAATTACTGTTGATGAATTTGATAAGTAGAAGGAATAAATTCCTGAGTTACCAGATACAAAATCTGCTTGAGTTGCAGAATCATCAGTATTTAAATAAAATTCTGGGTCAATTAATCCATTGTTGTATTGGTAATTTAAATTCTTTAAGAATTTATATGTTGATTCAGTTGTGAAGTTAGCTACTGATAGATCAGAGTATAATGCTCTTTCTTTTTCATCAATTGGCCAATCACGGAATGAATAATCATAAGTAAAGTTATTTTGAATTAAAGCTCCACCACCATGACCAAGGCCTGCTTCTTTCCAAGCTTTTAATACTTCATTATATTCTTCAAGTGATGTAGGTAATTCTTTTCCGACTGCATCTAACCAGTCTTGTCGAATAAGTGTAACCCAGTTATAAGCTTCTGGTCTTTTAGCAAAGAATAAGTAGTTACCATCATCTACAACACCATAAGTTTCATTGGTCTCACCTATGTTTTTTGCATAGGTTGGTGCATAGTACGCAATTTCATTTAAGTCTAATTTTTGAAGTGCACCTTCACCATAGTATGATAACATTTGTGGCATATCATAATGGAATATAATATCAGGAGCTTTACCTGAAGCTAACATCATTGTATAGTCAGTTACTTCTGAAGCTCTACCAATTGCAACAAATTCTACATTTACATTGTATTTATCTCCAAATTCTGATTGAATCCATTTAGTATAGTAGTTATCCGTTACATTCCATCCTTCAAATGCTCTGTCATATACAGGAATTTGAATTGTTACAGGATTCTCAAAACCATTAGAATAATCTACATATTCACCATCAGCTTTACCAGCGTTTTCGCCAGATGTAGCCCCATCAGTAGGTTTTTTAGTTGGTTCATCCTTTGTTTTAGCACAACCAACAGTAAGTCCCATAACCATAGCACCAACAAGACCTAGTGCCAATAACTTTTTGAAATTCTTTTTCATAAAGTAAGTACCTCCATTATTATTATATATATTGCTCCGTATAAAACGGTTACAACCGAAATTAATTAACCCTTAACTGAACCAATCATTGTACCTTGAACAAAGTATTTTTGAACAAATGGGTAGATACAAATAATTGGAATTGTAGCAAACATGATGCAAGATGCTTTTAAAACTTCAGGGTTTGTATATTGTGCGGAACCTTCAAGTGCTGTTTGGAAGGATTCCGATGCTGTCACAATAAGGTAATACAATTTTAACTGTAATGGTCTTAAATCTGTATTTTGTTTTATATAGAATAAAGCATCTTGGTACGCATTCCATCTACCAACTGCATAGAATAAAGAAATCGTTGCAATAATTGGCTTTGATAATGGAATAACGATAGTTCTTAATATCTTAAAGTGACCGGCACCATCAATGTGTGCTGATTCTATTAAACTCTCAGGTATTGAATTCTGAAGTGTATTCCTCATAATTAGTAAGTTATAAGGACTGAAAGCTAATGGTAATATTAGCACTGCCCATTTATCTAGTAAGTTTAAACTGTCCATTAATAAATATTCTGGAATAATACCACCAGCAAAATACATAGTGAACATAAATATGAAAGTTAATACACTTCGACCTTTTAATGATGGTCTTGACAATGGATACGCAGCAAATATAGTAATTATCATACCTAACACTGTAAAACTAATTGTTAAAACTACTGATACATATAGAGAACGTATAATACTTGAATCTGCAAATATTTTTTGATAAGCACTAAATGTTATTTCTTTTGGTAAAAGTAATATTTTGTTTGCTATAACATAAGCTTCATTACTAATTGATTTTGAAAATACATGAATAAATGGTAATACACATGTTAAAGCTACTAAAATAATAATGGAATAAATAATAATATCAATTATTGTATTTTTAACTCTAGCCTTTGTCCAAGTTTTCTTAGGACTTGTAACTACTGCCTTCGAAACTGCCATAATGGTTCTCCTTCCTTAAAACAAGTTTATAATAATCCGTCTTCACCTAAACGTTTGGCGATAAAATCGGAACCTAGAACTAACACAAGTCCAACTACAGACTGAAATAAACCGATTGCAGTTGCTTCACTGTATTTACCATTAGAGATACCTAATTGATAAACTAATACAGGTATTGTAGTAGTAAATTCCGTAGTTGCTACGTTCTTTAAGGAATTAACAGCTTCAAAAGAACCACCCATAATTTTACCAAGATTCATGATTAAAAGAATTACTATTGTACTTTTAATACTTGGCAATGTTATGTTCATACATTTTGCCCATCTACCAGCACCATCTACTGTTGCTGCTTCATATAATTCAGTGTTAACACCAGTAATTGCAGCTAGATAAATGATGGTACCCCATCCCATGGTTTGCCATACATTTATTAATACATAGGTGATTAACCAGTTTACATCTTCTTGTAAGAAAGGAATTCTTACTCCACCACCAGCTGCAATCAAGTTATTAATAACACCATTTGCTTCACCAAAGATTTGATAAGCAATTGCACCTATAATTACAAAAGACAAGAAATGTGGTAAGTATAGTAGAGTTTGTGAAACTTTCTTAAAATATTTGTTTTTTACTTCATTTAATAATAGTGCTAGAATAATTGGCATTGGAAATCCTACTACTAAAGTTAATACATTAAGAAGTAATGTATTTCTAAGTGCTTTGGCGAAATTCCTCATTTCAAATACTTTTTGAAATATATCGAAGCCTACCCACTCACTACCTGCAAATCCTTTTAAAATTTTGTAATCTTTAAAAGCAATTACTAATCCAAACATGGAACCATATTTAAATAGTAGTGCGAAGAACAATGGAACTATTAACAATACATATAGTTGCCAGTCTTTCTTTAAATAGAATAGTAATCCTTTCCTTTTGCCAGGAATTACAACTTTAGGACTCTTATTTACTAAATGTAATGATTTAGCATATTTCATAATTTCCTCCTTGTGTCAACTTTCGTGTTTGTACGTTTTATACATATATGACTTGTTTTGAATATAGTACGTTTATACTTTTTTGTAAACAATCACATTTGACACTAGCTATCATTAATGGCAGTCGCTAAAACGCCCATTCTATAAGGGTTTATAGAGTATTATCATATTCTTATGAGCGTTATTTCTTCCTAATTCTCTTTATTAAATGAATAATCCAAATCAAATATAGTCAAATTTAATCCATGATAATCAAAAAAATATCCATAAAAATGATATTTTCTATCATTAATATGGATATTTTGCACAATCTAAATATTACCAGAAAATCATTAGCTTTACTGTCGATTTAATGATTTGAATTCACTTGGTGAAATTCCCTCATATTTCTTAAAAAATCGATTAACACTTTGTACATTTCGATAGCCAACTTCCTCTGCTATTTCAGTAATGGTTAGGTCAGTATGCAATAATAGACGTTTCACTTCTTCAATACGTATAATATTCACATTATCAATTAAACTTTTTCCTGTTTCTTCTTTCACTAATTTCCTAAGATAAGAATAACTTATACCGATTGTTCCAGCTACATCTTCAAAAACTAAATCTTCATTATAATGCTCCTTAATATATTTCATTACTTTTTCAAAATAATTCATTTCTTTGTTTTCTTTTGGAGCATTATATAAAAGAATGGATTTATAAACTTCTACTAAATAGGATTTTATTTCGTCCACAGTATCTAGCGAAGCTATGGTGGAGTATATGTTAACATTACTTTTAAAAACTTTATTCGTGTTTAGGTTATTAAAGGCAAGATATTTCATCGTAGAACCAACTAATTGATTAAAAATAAGCATAATATTATCGTTTGATAGCTCTTCGGATTCTTTCATTTGATTAACTATGTTATCTAATTCAGAAATGATACTTTCTAAATCTCCTGCAACTAAATAATTCATTATCTTCTTCTCAGTATTATAGGAATAAATTAATTTCTTGCTTTCCTTCTTTTGTGGTTCCCAAAATATTAAGGTATTCTTACCAATTAACAGTTTTTGCTCTAGCGCTTCAGATGCCTCATAAACGCATTCTTTCACTCCTGCAAAACCAGTATGGACGCCACTTACTCCTATGGTTATAGTACTTTTTAAAAACTCATAAGCTTCTTGTTTTAATTTTGTTAATATCTCATTAAGAGTTTTAGTAACTTTACCTTGATCATAATGTTCTATATTAATAATAATTGCTACCCTACTTCCATATCGAATGGCACTTATTCTAAATTCTGCTGGAAAAGATTTTTCAATTTTTTCAATTAACATATATCTATGATAGTGTCTATCCTCTGAATTCGTATCTCTATAATAATTTTTACTTTCATCTATTGTTATTAGTGCAACCAAATAATGATTATAAGGAAAAATCTTTTTCAATTCAATAGTTTCTGAAGGGTTTGTTATTTCTCCCATTAAAAGCTTGTGAATTCCTAAAGATTTCGTTTCCCTAACTTTATCATTTAATAATTTATGCAAATTCTTTTCTTCTTCTTTTAATTTTTCAAAAGCCGAGGTAAGATATGATAGCTCATTTCTATTCTTACCAACATCAAAATCTAGTTCGTTTTTTATATTATCAACTAACTTTTTTACTGGTTTTACTAATTTTGTAGATACAACAATAGTAATTACGGTTCCAATTGCAGTAATAATTGCCATAAGACCAATATAACTAGCACTTAATTGCTCTGATTTTTTAAGTAATGCATCCATGGAATAAGTCGTTACATAAATCCAGTTATTAACAAATGATTTATTATAAGTATATAGAATTCTTTCACCATCAATATTTTTATAATCATAACCAGACATGTAATTAGAGCTCAATATTTCGTTTATAACAGGGTAGTTACTAATATCCGTAAATAACAAGTCATTATTCTCATGAGATATAACTAGTCCTGTAGAATCAATTAGAAAATCACTTGTTGATGAATCTGATTGTCCAACATTTAAATACTCCTCAATTTTATCCTCATATATATTAACTACTATGGTGCCCTTTGCTGAAGTAGTTAATCGATTAAGTCGATATACAAAAGACACTACTGGAATTGAACCTGCATTATCAATATTTTTATTACTCTCTCTTACAGTATTTTTATCTAAATATCTTGGATACCAAATACCACCTGCACCTTTAATTCTACTAATGGCATCATCAAGCCACTTCATATCTTCATAATCGTCTAATTTAACGATGCCTTTATTTGTGGACAATACGTAATCCGCATTGTCCACATAATACATAACAGAATATACAATAGATTCATTAGACTGCATTTCCTGTAGTTCACTTAAAAGTTTCAGAGCACTATTAATAGTATTTAAGTCAGAATTTAATTTTTGATATGAATTAACATGTTTGATATCATTAAACTTGTTTTCTTTTACTAACTTCAGTACATCTAATATAACATTATTAAAAACAAGACTAGATAATTCACTATTTGATTCCATCCTTGAAATAGCGGATTCCGCTATTTCCTCTTCGGAATAATCCATCATACTTGAACTTGTATAATATGTTATTATAAACATAGGAATAACCAGAACTGAAAATAAAATAATAAATAATTGTATCTGAACTGGAATCCTCTTCATTGTACTCACCTAGCCTTACTTTCTATTACATTGCATCTATAAGTATTTTGGTTTCAAATGGTTTTAGTGTAGCTTCAACTCTTTCTCCATTAGGGCCATTAATAACAGTTTCTCTAACTTCTTCTGTGTTGTTAATAATTACTAACTGTTTACCAGCAGCATAATAAGCACATTCTGTATAAAGATTACTACTAATATATTCAGTCATAGCATTTTCATTTTGTAAGGTGTAACAAATAGCTCTATATAAAAGTCTAGTTGTTTCGTATGAGAATTTAAAGCTAGATAAATACACTGCTCTACCATTACCAAATTCATTAGCAGTTATCAAAGGAGTTCCTTCTTTTGCTGCTAAAACCTTTACATCTTTGTTTAAAACAAAAATACCTTCTAAAAGTTTCATTAATTCTTCTACGTTGTTATTGTCATGTGTAATAAAATGGTCATTTGTTAAATCAAATTGATATTTGCCTACACATTTTTTGTTTCCTGTATCACGGTCAACACCAAGAATGTGACTTAATCTAAAGTAACTATCACTTGTTACCACTGCGGATGGTTCATTTATTCCTATTAATCCACCGCCATTATGAACCCATTTCGTTAATGTAGCAACTACAGCATCTGATTTCCAGTTATCTCCGCCACTCCATGCGCTATTTGCACAACCTGCATTTATAATAACTTTTACATCTGATGGAACTCCATTTGCTATAATATCATCAAAACTTAAGAATTCTACATCTACTGGTAGTCCAGATAAAGCTTCTAGTACATTAGTAAGGTCTACTTCTGGATGTTCATGTAAATGTCCGCTACAGCTCCATGTACGTAATTTACCCCAAGAGGTTAATACTGCTACTTTACCTTTTACTACATGAGGACTATCAACTTCATGAAAACTTTTTAAAGTTCTAAATTCATCTGAAATTTCTTCAATATAGTCACAGAAATCTGGGAATGGTTGAATTAAGTGTAAATAACCACCAAGACCGATTCTATCTACTGGCTTACGAAGTAGTGCACGTCGTACATTAACCCAGAATCTACTTGCATCTAATTTAGGATTTCCACCTGGTGCAAATGTCGGTTCACCCGAAAGTCCTGTTGGGAATAAATATGGATGTAATCTTAATTCATGAGTATCTACACCATTTACTCCAGCTCCAAGTCTTGCTTCAAAGCCATTAAAAACGCACTTGATAATTCCATCAAAGCCAAATTCTTTAAAATGCTCACCATATGGTTCTACACCAATCCAGCTATCATCATAGAATACATAAGCTAATTTATTATATTTATGAACAATATCAATACACTCTTTACCAAGTTCTACTACAAAACGGTGAATAAAATTCATCCAGTCTTTGTACTTTTTCGTTGGTACATTATGTGTAGCATTATAATTTCCACCATTTACAAAGTCTTCTGATGTCATCTTATAACCCATCTCTTTCTCAAAAGCGCGAAGAGAAAGTGGGTTTACTGTAAAGTCATAGGAACCCCAGTCGCTAAATAAATTTCTATTCTTTTTATCATCACCCCAGAACCAAGCAAAATTGTAGAAAAGTGAAGTAAAACGAACAACCGTAGTATCTGGGTTCTCTACACACCATTTCTCTAACCATTTTAATATGTTCTCTCTAGTTTCAGGATATCTTGGCTCAACAGCCATTAATCTTTCTTTATCACCCCAGTCATTGGTAATATGATTATACATAGATATTTCTTCCCAAAGCCTAGTTGTTAAAAAGTTAACTGTATATTTGTGCCAAGGAGTAGCTCCATGAATCGTAACTTTACCAGTTGTTTTGTCATAAGACCAAAGTTTAGTAGAAACCTCTACTCCTGTGGTACGGTCATATACTTGCCAAAATTCCTTGGAGTCATCACCCATTATCATAAATTGATCTCTAAAATATCCATCTAGTGGATCAATTACTACAGTTTCACTTTCAGCAATTACAGGAAAACTCATTAAAAAGTTTTGTTGTAATTTATCTGTATTTTTTTTTGCCCATTCATTGTCTGAACGGATTAGACATATTGTTGAATATATACCATATCCTGCATTAATAATTTCATCGGATAACTTGGTACCATCGCTATCTCGGATAACGTCAGCACCCCACTTTTCAGCCATTTGTAGGGTAAAATCTTCGTAGCCTGCTTCGCCAGGAAGTGTGAAACTACCCTTCATTTTTGTTTTAGTCATTTCTAACTATCCTCCTAAAAATATTTGCATCATATTGTATAAACGTACATCATAATAATACACTATAATTATGTTTTTTTAAAGTCTAAATAACAAAATTTTTCAATCTATTCAGAAAATTATACAATATAATTAAGAACTTACATGAATTTTTACAATTTTTGATGATATTCGATTTATTTATAATAATAAATAATTGTATACAAGTAGAGGCATTAGACAAAGCATAATTTAAATTAAGAGTGTAAAAAACACTTGACAGAAGGGTGATAGGTAGTTATAATCATAGAAAATGAATAGCAAATAGTGTTAAATGCACTATACCAAATCAAACCATTGATGTGGAGATCAAACCGTAAGATGCACCAACAGAGAGCAGGGTAAGCTGAGAGCCTGCGGTAAGCTGTGCGGCAAATGGACCACAGAGGGCGAAGTGAACAATAAATACTTGTTATTTATTTAGTATCTTAGACGTTAGCTAACGTTATAAGCTGGGAATGTGTTAGCATTTCTTTATAAGAGGGTATTTTTATACCAACTAAGGTGGTACCGCAGATATTATTGTCTGTCCTTATTTTCGTTAAGGATGGGCTTTTTTTTATCCCAAAAACCAAAGAAAGCTACACCTAATTCATTTACTAGGGGTTTACTAATAAGTAGGTTTTACAAAGTAGTGAAATTTACCATTCAGTAAATTTACCCTGTAGTAAATCACATTATTTTTTATGCGTAAGATACGCAGAAGGGAGCTTTAAATGAAAAAAATATTAGTTATTTTTATGGTAGCACTTATGATTATGGGAACCGTTACAGGATGTAGCACAAAAACAGGTAACAAAAGTGATACATACAAAATTGCAATTATTCAACCAATGGAACATCCATCACAAAATACCATTAGGGATAGTATTGTACTAGGTTTAGAAGAAGCTGGATTAAAAGATAAAGTTACCATCATCTACAAAAATGCTAATGGTGACTCAACTCTTCTACCATCCATTATGTCATCCCTTAAAAGTGATGGTGTGGATATGTTAGTCCCAATTGGAACAGGCGCTGCACAATCTGCTGCTGCAATAACTTCTAATATTCCAATTGTATTCTCTGCTGTAAGTAATCCGATTGAAGCTGGCTTAGTAACAGCACTAGATAAAATTACAGGAAATATTACTGGTGTGTCTGATGCAATTGCAACAGAAGAAATTATCAATTTAGCACTTACACTAAC
>JAEWHU010000344.1 GCA_023387635.1 Bacillota bacterium | reverse complement strand
CAACGTTTACTGTTTTGGTTTGTTTCTATTCATCTCTTATAGAGGTTACTCTATTAAGATTCATAGAATGAAAATTTTAAGAATTTTCAAGGTTGTTTTACTGTTCAATTATCAAGGTTCATTGTGTCGAATCATAAGTTATTATGTCGCTTACGTTTGACGCTTGTATATAATATCATACTCAGAATTGTTTGTCAATATCTTTTTTAAACTTATTTTATCTGAATATTTAATGAATTGTGTGTGCTAATGTGTCATCAGCAACGATGATTAGTATATCATCATAAAATGAATTTGTCAATGCTTAAATATAAGTTTTATTAATTAATTCTATAAGTCACAATAATATAATAAACATCTCAATATATTAATTAGTTATTCTCAATTTAACGTATAATATACATAATAATGTGTTGTTTAGTAATTAATTAATTAAAAGTTATATTTATATCTAGTATTCTAATATCTAGTATTCTAATATCTAGTATTCTAGTATCTAGTAAAACTATTGACTATATAACAAAAAAAGATTACTACTTAATTATTCGTAGTAATCTTTTTATTATTATATGACTCCAAGGGGATTCGAACCCCTGTTACCGCCGTGAAAGGGCGGTGTCTTAACCGCTTGACCATGGAGCCGCAACGTTTATTATTCTATCATCTATAAATATAAATGTCAACAACATTTTGCATATTTTTAAGTATTTTTTTTATAATACATAAATCCAACAGTTTTGTCAAACTATTGTGACTATATTTTTGTAACTTACTTGGAAATGTGGGTTAACTCAAAAATATATAGAATAAATATGTAAAACAATGTATTATAAGTATAGCATGGTAATTCGTATTTGTTAACTAGCACTAAACTGCTAGCGCAGTGGTTCGCAACCGTTAGTTTTTGCTTTTCCTATTATCATTCTAACACTTTAAATCTATGTGACAAACCTTTAAAATAGTTTTGTAAATTAGTTAAAGGAGGTCATTTATTATGACAAATGAAGAAGTTTTAACCAAATTAGAAGAAGATATGCGACTTAGAGGATATAGTCCTAAAACAAAAAAGGGATATCTAATTCGTGCTCAAGTATTTATAAGATATTTCGAAGGACGCTCGATTGAAGATTTAAATGAGCATGATATTCGCAGCTTTTTAAAATACTTGTTTGAAGAAAAGAAAGTTGTGCCAGGAACAGTTAACGTTTATAATAGCACAATTCGTTTTATCTATGAGGTATCTCTTGAACGAACATTGAATTTCAAACTAATTCCACTCCATAAAATCGTTCGCTCTCTTCCAGAAATTATGACTGTTGAAGAAATACAGGCCCTCTTTGATGCATGTGGCAACCATCTCCGTGACAGAGCAATTCTAATGACTATCTATGGCGGTGGTCTTCGTATCTCTGAATTATGCAATCTAAAAGTATCTGATATCTATGCCTCTTCCATGCGAATTTTAATCCGCAAGGGCAAAGGTGGCAAAGATCGTTTTACAATTCTATCAAAGTACAATCTAGATATTTTATCTAATTATTGGCGTACTTATAAACCCAATCATCCTGACAACTATCTATTTTTATCTAGGTTAGGGAATCCAATGAACCCAAGAACGGTTCAAAAGCTTTTTCATAAATATCTATATAAAGCAGGTATTAAAAAAAATGTTACAGTTCACACATTAAGACATGATTTCGCAACGCATCTCTTACAGGCAGGCACCGATATCAGTCGCATCAAACATCTATTAGGACATGCAAACATTCAAAGCACCACTTTCTACTTGCATCTTCTTGATTTTGAAGTAGATCTTATAAGTCCACTTGACATGATGGATGAAAAATTAGGTATGTCCAAGGAGGTACAATAATGCCTGAAATTCAGGATATCCTCCTACAATACGGTTCTGATTATCAAAGAAAGTATTCTTTAAATCGTGTACAGTTAAAGGCTTTTTCAGCGCTTTCAAAGTGTCGTTCATCTGCTCTTGGTGGACATACCACTGTATGTGAAGATTGCGGTCATATGCAGATTTCCTATAATTCTTGTAGAAATAGACATTGCCCAAAGTGTCAAACACTTTCAAAAGAAGTCTGGATTGAAAATCAAAAGTATCATCTTTTAAATGTAGGCTATTTTCATGTAGTTATGACTGTGCCCAATACACTTCATGGTATATTTCTACAAAATCAGGAGAAGTGTTATTCCATTCTTTTTAAAGCGGTGTCAGAAACTTTAAAGGAACTAGCAATGGATAAAAAATATCTTGGTGCACAGATTGGTTTCACTTCCATCTTACATACTTGGGGACAGAATCTTATGTTTCATCCTCACCTTCATTGTATTGTTCCAGGTGGCGGGTTGAATAAACTTGGTAAATGGGTAGATAGTAGAAAAAAGTTTTTTATTCCAGTAAAAGTATTATCAAGAAAGTTCCGTGGGAAATTTCTTCATTATCTTAAAGAAGTTTATTATGATGGTGCATTGGAGTTTTACGGGCTCTTAAAGGATCTTGAGAATCCTCAAGCGTTTGAGAACTTCCTAACTCCAAACTATAAAAAGGAATGGATTGTATATTGCAAACCTCCATTCAAAACAGCTGCAACTGTAGTTGAATATCTAGGAAGATATACACATCGTGTCGCTATCTCCAATAACCGCATATTAAAACTGGAAGACGGACAGGTATCCTTTAAATGGAAAGATTACAAAGACCAAAACAAGTGGAAAGTTATGACTGTCACTGCCCTAGAGTTTATTCGTCGTTTCCTTATACATATATTACCTTCAGGATTTATGAAGATCCGCCACTATGGCTTATTAGGTAATCGAAATAAAACAGAAAAACTAAAAGTTTGTAAAGCACTAACCAATACACCAATCATAGAGAAAGTAAAGGTTTCCACCATTTCATTGATTGAAAAAATCTTGGGTAAAAAAGCTTTCCTTTGTCCCTGCTGTAACAGTGAACATCTGATTCGTTACTCTGGTTACTCACCACCAATGAGATAAACTACATATTTCAAATCAACCCCGATATTTCTGTATGGGGGAAAGGGGGAACTATGACTATTTTACATTATTTTAGAATGATTTAAAACAAAACTTTATATGATACCCTTCATTTTTGTCATCAAATTTAAATTTTAGAGAAAAGTTTGTAGATTGAATCCCCATAGTATACTGGTAACCGCAGTTTCGTGCTATGGAATTATACGAAATAATGCGTGGTCTTTCGTAAATGTTAGTAAGCATCTATTAATTTAGGTGCTTTCTTTTAACGCATTATCTCGTATAATTCACTACTCAAATCATGAACTATATATTATTAATATAATGAACGGAGGAACATGAAAAGAAAATATATCTCAAGAGGCCAGTGGCAAAGAATAAAAGTAAGTAAATGTGTGTTACTTAATACATATCAAGAACATTTTAATGAGTATGCATCAGCTATATTTATTGAGAAAGTTCACGATAAGCTTGTACGTATTTCCGTCAGGTGAGATTATCTTACTTGATGAAGATGAACTAAAAGATGCTTTAGAAAGTGGAGATATTACAAAAGATGATTTTGACCTTGCATATAGAGAAGCAAATATTATTATGGAGGGTATGGCAAAAGATATTATATATCTAACTAATATGAGCTATAATGATTTAGATTATTTCAGATTTAATTAAAACCTAGGATTCTATAGTATAAAAGTATACTCCGAATTTAAGTTTTACAATATTTTATTCTATTTTATTAGAATTTCAATTGAGCAGAGCAATATAAATGCTCTGCTCAAAAATAAATATCAAGAAATAGTCATGATAGAGCCAATAAAATAACTTTTATAGCTATATATTATATCCTTAAAACATTTTAACTTTATTAAAATAGACCCATACTCTTTCTAATAACACAACTACTCTGTAACTATAAGAAAAAAACTTCGTTCATTCTTCATATTTAAATAAGTTCTTCATTAATCCGTTTTACTATAGCTATATCTACTTTTGGTTCTCTTCTTATATTATACAGTCCATTCACTTCTTGTTGAACATCTGTTATCTGTGTATAACAATACCCTACTACATAATCTAATTTTTTAATTGCAGTAGTGATATTTCTAAACCGTTCAAAGAAATCTTCCTCGTTATTTACTTGATTACCATATCCCCAGCCAGCTTCACAACTAAAAGCTATTCCTCCATATTCACTTATAATAATTGGTTGTCCATTATACCCATATCCATTTGCAAAGGCATATTTATCACGATTAAATGGTATTTCATTTTGTAATATTTTCTCTTTATTTTCATATCTAGAGTATAGTACGCTGCCTATTTCCTCATAATCATGCAATGTAATTATATCTGATACTGTATGCTCCCATCCGTCATTAACAATTACCGGCCTCATACTATCATAAGATTTTGTTAAATAATACATGCTCTTAGTAAAATTTTGTTGCTTCTTGTCGGTATAGATTTGTTCCAAACCCCAACTCTCATTAAAAATAGTCCAGGTAATAATGCTAGGATGATTATAAAATTGTTCTACTATTTCCATCCACTCACGTGTAAAGTTATGTATTGCTTCATCATTAAAAGTATATCCCGCCGCCATCTCTGACCATACTAATAGTCCTTTTTTATCACACCAATATAGGAATCTACGATCTTCTATTTTTTGATGCTTCCTCACCCCATTATAACCGGCTGCTAAAATCAAATCGATATCTCTTATGATTGCATCGTCATTTGGTGGCGTTAGATGAGATTCTTCCCAATATCCCTGATCAAGAATCAATCGTTGATACAGTGGCACATTATTTAATAATATCTTGTCACCTTGTATGGATATTTTTCGCATACCAAAATAAGTTTCTACACTATCTACATTCCCATATTTATCAGTTAAGGCAAATGATACCTCATAAAGAGTTGGATTTGTAGGTGACCACAATGCTATACTCCATGGATCATCATCATTTTTTAGATTAGCAGTGAATTCTACGTATTCATTTTGAACAGTTACTTTCATATTCTGTATAATTCTATCAAATAACTTTATTTCACAGGATAAAGTAACTGGACTACAATCGTTCTTTCTTTTAATTTTACCATGAAAGAAAACCTTACCCTCATCAATATCTGGAGTTATCTTAACTTTTTCAAGATAGTTACTTGGTACCTTTTCAATCCATACTGGTTTCCATATCCCCGTTGTTTGTACATACCAACATCCAAAACTTTCATTCTTCCATCTTTGTTTTCCTCTTGGCTGAACAAGGCTTTTACTATCTTCTACTCGAACTGTAATTTTATTATCTCCGTTTTTAATATAATCGGTAATTTCAAATGTAAATGCTGCATATCCCCCAATATGACTGCCTGCAAATTCTCCATTTATCCATACTTTTGTACTATAATCAACCCCTTCAAAATTGAGTAATACCCTATCATTATCAGCATTTAAATGAATAAATTTTTCATACCAAACAACTGGATGAAAAGTTTCGTCATTAATTTTACTTAATTTAGTTTCATATGTATATGGTACTTCTATGGATAAATATTCTTTTGGAAATTCGAAATACCATCTTTCTTTTTCGCCTTTCCTTTCATCATCAAATACAAATCCCCATTCACCATTTAGATTTAGCCAATCCTTTCTCCTAAAAGAAGGACGTGGATATTCTAATAACATAATAACCCTCTCCTTTACTTCTTTTTATTTTATAACAAATTCTTTATTTGCCAATATGTTGAGCTAATGATAAAATACTATACTTTTTAGTATAAGTCAAATTGTTTATAATTATTTGATTTTCATAGAATTAATAATACATTATAAACAAATTTATAGGTTTTATATGTGAGTAGATAACATTAATTCTAATTAATGTTACCTATATCTGTTACTACAAAGTCTAACCAATCTTTAATTTGTCCGGATATATTATTTACATAGCAATGTATTTTATCCGATTTCATTTATTTTTCACACAACAAAAAAAGGCTACCATTACGGTAACCCTTCCTTATATCTTCAAAACTACACATTTTTTCATTTAATTATCAAGTCATCTTTTAAACTTATTCCCATTTTTTCATTCTCATGAAAACTGGTCAAGCCCTCGACCTATTAGTATTAGTCAGCTACATGTGTTACCACACTTCCACCTCTAA
>JAEWHU010000307.1 GCA_023387635.1 Bacillota bacterium | reverse complement strand
GATATAAATTATAGAAATATAGCAATAGGTAATTAACCTGAATGAAGAAAATATGATAAAATAAGATGAAGCAAAGAATCCCTTGCTTCATCTTATTTTTTAACATTCAATTACTTTAATGTAAATCACTAATGGTTTAGTTTTTTATTTGTTATTTTCCCTAACTTTCATTTAAATATTTTTTCAGATGTTTAATTCTTTTATCAATAATACTTTTTGTATAAGCACTCTTCATTCTTATCTCAAACCCATGTATTGTACCTTTAACTCCAATTAGGCACACTGGTATACCTGCATCCCTTAACTTTTTAGCATATTCCTTACCTTCCTCTTTCAGATAATCGAATTCAGCTACTTCAATATAAGCTGGTGGTAAATCATTAAATGAACTTGATTCTATGGGTGAAGCATATTTTCTCATATGATAGACTCCATTTTTTAAATAATACCTCCACATTTTACGATTTAACTTACTATCCCAAAGTGGTGTATCTATAAATCTTCTCATGCTTTCTGTATTCTCCCTAGCATCCGTTGCAGGATATATTAACATTTGATAACAGCAAGCTGGTCCCTTCCTATCTCTTATCATATGAGTTAAGGCTGCAGCTAATGTACCTCCAGCACTATCTCCAGCTACAGCAAGTCTCTTTTTATCTATACCTAATCTATCTGCATTCCGATAAGTCCATAAATAAGCTGCATAACATTCTTCAATAGCTATAGGAAAAGAATACTTTGGTGCTAAATGGTAATGCACAAATATAATCTTACATGGTGTCTTTAATGCATATTCACACATCACTTCTTTATGATAATCCTTAGCTTCAAAAGCAAATGCCCCCCCATGTAAATAAACGATACATGGCAAAGTATCATGTATTCCTATTGGCGATATCATAGTCAAATGTATATTACGATCTTGATAGCCTCTGATACTTATATCTTTTTCCACTGTACCTTTTAATACTTTTCTTCTTTTAAACTTTTTCAAAGTATAAAAATTAATAATAGGTAATAGACATGGATATAACGGAATTTTCACTTTTGCTAAGTATTTAAAATCTTTGTGTATTTTATACTTTCCCATTTGTGTCTTTCCTTTCATGCATCATATATTCAATTCATATCCTAATTATACCCGAATTCCATACACTACTATTTACAGAGAACTATTTTTTATTGTTTTTTTCATTACCACGTTTAAAATTACCAGTTACTTTTGCCATAATTAGTTGTGATTGCTTAGGATCCGCATTGTTAATGCGTGCTAAAAATCTATCACTATCTTTTCCATTTAATATTGTAACTTGTTTTCCATTCCAATATATAAAGACTTTATTATCTTTTGAAATATTATATGAAAAAGGTTCTTCATCAAGCTTATTACGTTTATCTATTTCACTCATTTTTTATCCTCCAAGTCCTTATTTGACTTATTTAAAAATAAAATCAATTTATTTTCGGGTATTTAATTCACTTCTCCAAATTAATCATGTTCCACGATGTTTTAGTAGAACTGTTTTATCATACTCTCCTTAACCCTCTACATTGTTGCAACATTGTATACATAGCTTAGTTAATTTAGATATGTCACTTAATATCGTTTATATCTCTTAGATGTAATTACCTTCCATTCATCCCATTTAAAACTTTTTCTTTTCATACATCCCCCATTTAGCCAAAAATCTGACTATATAATTACAATCATCATTATACAATAATTGGTAGCTTATTTCTATATAAATTTATAAAGAAATGTGTATTCATTTGGCTGTAATATTAATATTGACAATATCGATATTCGATGTTACTATAATTGAATACTATCGATATTCGATATAAGCGAGGTGATTTTATGGCAAGAGAAAAATATCAAACATTAACCGAGCAGATGTTTTATATTTTAATGTGTTTAAAAGATGAGTGTTGTGGTGTGGATATTATGAAAACAGTATCCCAGTTGACAGAAAATAGAGTGTTAATCGGTCCAGGAACACTATATAGTTTACTAGACAATTTTGTAAAAGAAGGCATTATAAAAGAAACAAAAGTAGAAAATCGCAAAAAAAGCTATATTATTACAGATAAGGGAAAAGAAATGTTGGAAACAGAATATAATCGAATTCTTAAACTAAAAAAAGACTATGAAAGCTTAATCAAAGGGGTGAATTAGATGGTGAACACAGCAAAAAAACTCATATTATTTCAATTTAATCATTATAAAGATATTGAACTAAAACTTGAAAAAATGGCTGAGAAAGGTCTTTTTCTTAAAAAGGTTGGGACATTATTTTGGACATTTGAAAAATCCGAGCCTAAAAAAGTGAAGTACACAGTAACGTATTTTTCTGAAGCTTCTATCTTTAATCCCACAGATACCGATAATCAACAAACTTATTATGATTACGCAAAAGAATCGGGGTGGAATTTTGTAGCACAATTAAATCAAATGCAAATATTTTCAAGTGAAGATGAAAGCCCTATCCCTTTTGAAACAGACGAAAAAGAAAAACTTGAGAATATAAAGAAATGCATGAAAAAGAACTTTTTACCTTCAACATTAAGTATGATTTTTGTGTTTTTACTTAATTTAGTTGTTCAATATAACTCTTTTAGACTAGATCCCATTGATTTTCTTGCAGAAACTAGTGGACTATTTACTGTTGCAGTCCTATTGCCTACAATTATTTATCTTATCTATAATTTATTAGCTTATTTTGTTTGGTGTAAACAAAGCGAAAGTTCAATTTCAATGGGCGGGGGATGTATCGAAAAAACGCATAAATATCAAAAGATAATGGAAAGTGTACTTCTTATTTATGACTTCTCTCTTATTGGACTATTTGTGGTTGATATGTTGATTAATAATAATTTAACTATTTTAATACTTGCATTTATTCATGTACCAATCCTTGCTTTTATTTTTAGTTCATCCATTAAATATCTTAAAAAGAAAAAGCAATCAGCAATGATCAACAGAATAGTTTCATATACTCTACTTACCGTAGCAAGTTTTGGATATGTATTTTTTATTATAATGGTTATTATGAAATTTGATATTTCAGGTGGTATAGAAAAACCATATCGCACATTCGTTTTGCAAATGACTCCCACCGAAACCATGGCATATAAAATTTATAATGAGGATATTCCTTTAAAATGTGAGGATTTATATGGAAACATCAAGTATGACAACTACTCTTATGAAAAAGAGGTATACAGCTCTATTTTATTAAGAAAGTGTGTATACAGACAGGATTCTTTACCTGCAAAAAACTCACCCCCACGAATAGAGTATATGATTATAGAACCTAAATTTGATTTTGTTCATGATATAGTGGTGGAAGATTTAAAGAAACTTCGATATGACCCATAATGGTGACTACTTATTGATTTATGATAATAAGATTATACTGGTAAATTTAGAAGCGCCCGCTACTAAAGAACAAATTTCTATTATAAAAGAAAAATTGAAGTTATAAGATATAAGATCGTAAGATTATAAGCATTTACCCATGAATACTTTGTTTCACCGCCTTTCTAGGGTGTATCGAAAATCTTTATACAGCAGTAGGCATGATGATTTCAATTTTCATCATACCTACTGCTTTTCAGGTATCATTACCTTTATCCAAAGTCTCTATTATATGAAGCATCCATTTACACAAGTTTGCAGATGACTTTTTAGCAATTTCTACAACTCTTTCATGGGAATGTTTTACCTTTTGAATACCTGTAGCCATATTGGTAATACAAGATATCCCAAGTACATCAATACCTAAATAATTAGCAGCAATTGTCTCTGGAACCGTTGACATTCCAACAGCATCAGCACCATGATTTCTTATCATTCTTATCTCAGCCGCTGTTTCATAATAAGGACCCATAAAGCCTGCATATACTCCTTCTTTATAATCAATACCCAAATCATTTGCAGTATTCTTAGCAATATCCATTAATTCAATCTTATATGGTTCAGACATATCTGGAAATCTAGTTCCAAATCTCTCGTCATTATCGCCAATTAGTGGATTATCGGAAACTAAATTAATAAAATCATTAATAATCATTAAAGTTCCTGGTTCAAAGTTCGTATTAATCCCACCACAAGCATTAGTTATAATTAGTTTTTCAATACCTAATAGCTTCATAACATAGATAGGATAGGAAACTTCTTTCATGGTATAACCTTCAAAATAATGAAATCTACCTTGCATTACTAAAACATCAATATCCTTTATTTTCCCAATTACTAATTGACCTTGATGTCCTACAACAGTAGATTTTGGGAAATTAGGTATGTTTTCATACTTAATATATTCTTTATCTTCCATCCAATCAACCAAATCACCTAGACCAGAACCTAAAATTACACCTATTTTGGGTTTTAAACTTGCTTTACTTTTGATAAAATTAACAGACTCTACCACTTTGTCATACATATTTTCCATGTTTTCTCCTTTATACATTAGACAATTAACTCACCGCAAAATAATCTTTACTTTTATCTGAAATTATTATGGTTGTATCCGAGAAAATTATTCCTTTATTATTTTCAAAATGATAACCAGGAAAAATAGTATTAAACGGATGCTTAAACCCGTTGGATAAAGACACCCGGTGTATCCACAGTATATAAACCATTATTTTGTATCATACACCGTCATAAACATATCATATAAATCTGGTAGTACCTTCTTTAGAGACGTTGGTCTTTTCCTAACAGCATCAAAATAACAATGCTTACTT
>JAEWHU010000377.1 GCA_023387635.1 Bacillota bacterium | reverse complement strand
AATGTATCGCGAGCGATACAAGGAATTCATTATTCAACTAAATAAGAACACAACGTGAGACCGTTCATTTTCAGAAGTTTCTTTAGAAACATTCCTAATCTGAGAATGAAGGGTCTCTTTTTATTTTAAAAAATTTATTTTAGAAAGGATGTTGATGAGCTCAATCCACTCTTGAATGGTGCGTTTTGGGTGGTGATGATTTTCGATACGCACTAGGTGAAAGAGTATATACACTTTTAAATAGTTTTACAAAATAATTACTATCGGCATATCCTACATAATTACTAATATTTTGAATTGGTAAAGTCGTTGCTCTTAATAATTCGGCTGCTTTATTCATTCTTTTAATTTTGATATAATTTGATATAGTTTCACCAACTTCAGATTTAAATTGTCGTGACAAATGAGCTTCTGAAACACCAATATACTTAGCAATCTCCGTAATTTTAAGATTAGTACTAATAGAAAAATTAATGTAATTTATAGTATCTATAATTAATAATGAATAGTTCATAGTTTGTTTTTTGTGAACAGCTTCTGCAAAATCACACAACATACGCTCACTAAGGCTAGTTAGGCTAGATACATTTGTGATGTTATGGATTTTTTGTGCATATTCTTGTGATATACTGTTTATTAGTAGAATATCCACACCAGCATCTTCGGCAGCTTTTCTTGCGATAGTTTTTAAAATGGAAAAATACGAAAATTGTAAGATTCTACTTGATTGATATGCATCTTTGTGTCGGGCTGAAATGGGTATTTTTTTCCAAGCCTCAACAGTTTCTTTTGCGTTCCCAGCTTTAATTGCACTGATTATTATATTTTCTATTTCATAACTTTTTATAATTTGCTTAATATCTTGATCATTTGTGTTAAAATGGTCTATTTCAATATTTTCGTCAGAACTTTCAACATATACAACGTTTTGGCTTATTAACTGATTAGAAAATGTGTTTAGCAGGCTTTGAGTATATGTTAAAATTCTTTTCGTGCTGATTACTGTATATTTACATCGAGTAACTTTATAGTCGTAAAAGTACGATTTAGGTATATTGTGTGTTGCAAGAAAAATATCAAATTGATTATCTGTCCATACAGTATCAATATATGGTCCAAGTATACACCAATTCGAACCCAAATATAATGTTACATAACAAATCTTGAAACTATCTTCAACTACATAAGTTTTTGTTTTATCTGCTCTATTAAAAAATGCTTTTAAGAAATCTTTACTTGAACTGAATTGAAAGTTAGAGAATTGAAAGTGATTTTTTTCGAACAAACATAGATTTTCTTCATCCTCATCTACAACTAGGGTAGGAATGTTTAAATGTATATTTAAAAAGTCCAAAACATTTTTTATATCATTATTCATAGTCACCTCACTATATTTCTGGAAATATCATAAACCTTCTAATAAATTAAACCATATTTTTCTAATTATATCATATTTATTCTATTAATAAAAGCGGTTATTTGATATAATTTATATAGAAAGAGCAAGAATCGACAGATAGGTAATGGAAATAGTATTCAAAAAAAGGAGAGATAAAAATGAATCAATATGAAATGATAGAACTTATTTTTAATGGTGATGAACCTGTGGGGTCACATGTAGATGTTAATTTATTTGTAGAATTTGAAAATGATGAGAAAGTAACGAATGTTAAGGGCTTTTATGCAGGGAATAGTATTTACAAAGTGAGATTTTTACCAGAGCAAACAGGTTTTTATAAATATAAGGTGAAGGGGATTATTGAAGATTCAGGAAGTTTTGTGGTTAAGCCACCAAAAGAAAACAAAAAAGGATTAGTAAAGACAGATGGGACGCATTTAAAGTTTAAAGATGAAACTTATTATTTTCCTTTTGGTACGACAGTGTATGCCCTTGCTCACCAAACGAATGAGTTAATTGAAGAAACTTTTAATAGCCTTAAAAATTCTGCGTTTAATAAGGTGAGAATGTGTGTGTTTCCAAAGCACTACAATTATAATCATAATGATCCAGAGGAATTTGCATTTAACTTATTACCAAACAAAGAATATAAAAAGAATATAGTTTCTAATATGACGTTAGATTTTGAATATATATGGGATGTCAACCGACCAAATTTTTGCTTTTGGGATAATTTTGAAGATAAAATAAAAAGATTAGATGACTTAGGCATACAAGTTGACCTTATTTTGTTTCATCCATATGACAGGTGGGGATTCTCAAGCTTAACTCAAAAGGACAATTTAACATACATTGACTACTTGTTAAGACGTTTTAGTGCAATGCCAAATATTTGGTGGTCTTTAGCAAATGAATATGATTTATGTTTTGGTAAAACACTTGATGATTGGTATGAAATAGAGAATTTCATTGCTGAGAATGATCCATATCAACATTTACTTTCTAATCATAATTGTTTTTCATTGTATGATTTTAGTAGAGAAAAAATAACACACTGTTCAATTCAAAAACGAACATTTAATTTGGTAAATGAACTGCAAGAAAAATTTAATAAACCAGTTTTATATGATGAGTGTGTATATGAAGGTAATTTAAAGGAAACTTGGGGAGCGATTTCCGGAAAAGAAATGGTAAACAGATTTTGGAAAGTCGTATCGACTGGTGGTTACTGTACACACGGAGAAGTTTTATTAGATAGAGATATTGAGGACCCAAACGAAGCTGTGCTATGGTGGGCAAAAGGTGGGAAACTTAGAGGAGAAAGTCCAAAGAGGATTGAATTTCTTAGGGGAATATTGGAAGAGATAGGGAAACCGCTTAATCCAAGATTGGTTGGACTTGATAAAATAACACATTTACCAAAAGAAACTGCAATTGCAATGGCTGGGCAAGTTTATCCTGGTTTTGATAAATTTATAAATAATATTTTTTCTATGGACGAAAAAGAACGATTAAGACATATGGATGCAGAGGCGAATTATGCAGGAAACACTGAAGATGAAAGTGCAATATTGTACTACTATGGTTCAGACTGTTGTGGGACTGCAGCATTAGACTTACCAGAAGACAAAACATATAAAATAGAAGTAATTGATGCTTGGAATATGACAAGAGAAGCTATATTAGATAATGGGTCAGGGAACATTGAAGTAAAGTTACCAGGACGTGAATATATAGCTGTACTTGCTACAATGAATTAATAAAAAGGTTGTGAAGCAAATGGTAAAAAGCAAGTTAGTGCAAGAATCTTAATTAGTAAAGATATTGAAATGAAAGATATAATTCTAGATACTGGATTCGATGAAAATGCAAATAATCTAAATTTTGATGTTAAAGTAGAGCTTGAACCTAGAACAAGATATTATTGGCAAGTCTCTGTTAGAACGGACCTAGGAGAAGAAAATACGTCAGAGATTCAATGGTTTGAAACTGGTAAAATGAATGAAGAGTGGGTTGGAAAATGGATAACATGCAACAGAGAAGAATTAAGACACCCATATTTTCAAAAAAATATTACACCTAGAAAAGAAATTAGTAAGGCTAGGTTATATGTAAGTGGTTTAGGTCTTTATGAACCATACTACAATGATGTAAAAATTGGTGATGAGTATTTGACACCATACAGCAATAATTATAACCAATGGGTGCAGTATCAAACTTATGATATTACTGAAAATTTGAAAGAGAAAGGAAATCTTTCAATACTTCTAGGTAATGGTTGGTACAAAGGTAGATTTGGTTTTTCACAACGCGAAGAAAAGGGTTTTTATGGTGACCAATGGAAATTAATCGCTGAAGTAGTAATAGATTATACTGATGGAACAACTGAAGTTGTTGGAACAGATGAGAGCTGGGTAGTTAAACGAAGTAAAATTACATATTCAAGTTTATATGACGGTGAACATATTGATGATACTTTAGAAGAATTGCCAACAGAAGAAGCATTAATGTGTGAACCACCAAAAGGAACATTAATGGCTAGGCTAAGTTTACCTGTGATTGAACACGAAGTTTTTGAACCGATTGAGTTGATTGATACACCTTTAGGTGAAAAAGTATTTGATTTGGGACAAAATTTTTCTGGTATATTTATTCTAAAGGTTAAAGAACCAAAAGGTACTAAAATACACATACAAACTGGCGAAATACTACAAAATGGCAACTTTTACAATGATAATTTAAGGTCTGCAAAGTCTGAATATATTTATATTTCAAATGGGGAAGAGGCAACAATTAAACCTCATTTTACATATTATGGTTATAGATATGTAAAAATTTCTGGCGTAACAAACTTAAAAAAAGAGGATTTTAAAGGAATTGCACTTTATAGTGATATAGAAGAAGTTGGAGAAGTTAAGACGGGCCATGACCTAGTAAATAAACTTATTTCTAATGTAAGATGGGGACTGAAAGGTAACTTCTTAGATGTACCTACAGATTGCCCACAGCGTGATGAAAGAATGGGTTGGACAGGTGATGCACAAGTGTTCACAAATACAGCAACATACCTGACGGATACCTACGCTTTTTATAATAAATATCTTTTTGATATGTATCAAGAGCAAAAGGTTGCGAATGGGAAAGTACCTGATGTTGTGCCGTCAGTAGGAGTAGAAACGACTGCTGCAGTTTGGGGAGATGCCTCTTGTATAATCCCATGGAATTTATATACTTTTTATGGCGACAAAAATATTCTAATTGACCAATATGAAAGTATGAAATCTTGGGTTGAATATGTAAAAAGTATAGACGGTGACACTCATCAGTGGAGAGAACATAAACATTATGGAGACTGGTTAGCTCTAGACCACCCTCAAATGAATGATGAACAGGTGCTGGGGGGTACTGACGAGGGGTATATTGCGAATATATATTATGCACAAAGTATTGAAATTCTTGGCAAGAGTGCTAGGGTACTTGGTTATATAGAAGATGCAGAAAAATATAAAGAATTAGCAGAAATAGAGTTCGAAAACGTAAGAAAAGAATATTTTAGTGAAACTGGACGTTGTTGTATAAATACGCAAACTGGTTTAACCCTAGCATTAAAACATAATATTTCAAATAATAAAGAAATATTGGTGGAGCAATTAAAAAAACTTTTTAAAGATAATAACTATAAGTTGAAAACAGGATTTGTAGGTACACCAATAATATCAAATGTTTTATCCGAAAATGGTTTAAATGATTTAGCATATAATCTGCTGTTAACTGAAGAGTTTCCAGGTTGGTTGCGCGAAGTAAAATTAGGAGCAACAACGGTTTGGGAAAGATGGAATAGTGTTTTAGATAATGGTTTAATTTCTGGAACGGGAATGAACAGTTTAAATCACTATGCTTATGGCTCTATACTCGAATGGATATTTAGATGGAGTGCAGGATTAAACGTTAAAGAAAATAATGTAGGCTGTAGAGAAATAGATATTACACCAGTTTTGAATTGGAAATTGGGTAAAGTTGAAGCAGAGTACAATTCACCAATGGGTATTTATAAAAGTGGATGGGAAATTTTAGATATTAACAAAGTTATTATAAATGTAACAATTCCTTTTGGTTGCGTTGGTAAACTGAGCATTCCCCTTATAAAAGATAGTCAATTTGAAGATACTAATAACGAAATATTCAACAATGTTAAAAATGGCGTATGCTATTTAGAAACGGGAAGTTATTCCCTTACATATGAAACTTCGCAGGCACTTAAAGAAATATTTAATACCGATACACCTATTAGAATAATAAAAAATAACGCAAATATTGTTAACAGTTTAGCTCAAATTCTTCCACTAAATAGAATACCTTCAAATTATGATGATTTAACAATAAAACAAGTAGCAGTAAAATTTGGAGGACAGTTGTCTGAAGAAAAAATAGAGGCCTTAGATAAGATATTAGAGAAATTTTAGTAAAAGCAACTTATATTATAACATTGTAAAGGAGAATAAGATGAATTATTATGGAGCAACATCAGTAGAGCCAAGTGAATTAGAATTAAGAAACCGTTCGCTAGCTAGAGAAATAGCTAGAGAAGGTTTTGTATTATTAAAAAATAATGGAGTTTTGCCTTTAACGAATAAAAAAATAGCACTGTATGGTGTGGGTGCAAGAAAAACAGTAAAAGGTGGTACAGGTAGTGGTTCAGTAAATGAACGCTATAGTGTTTCTATTGAAGAAGGTTTTTTAAATGCTGGGTATGAAGTTACCACTAAAAATCTATTAGATGAGTTTGACAATCTATACAATGAAACGTATCAAAATTGGAGAAATGTAGTTGAAGAAAAAATGGG
>JAEWHU010000223.1 GCA_023387635.1 Bacillota bacterium | reverse complement strand
GTTTAACTCCATGGCGGAGGCTGGCGCATTAGTTAAATTCACACCAGAATGGGCAGAAGATGTTGCAGGGGTTTCTAATGAGAATGGATATTCATGGCCATATGAAATACAACCCAAATTATTAGTTGTAAATCCTGATATATATACAGAAGAAACAGCACCAAAGAGTTATAGTGATTTGTGGGAGAAAGAAGAATTTCATGGGAAATATGCAGTACCAACTTCATTTGATGGTAACACTAACCGTGCAATTATTGGTGGTATTCTTGCACAATATCTAGACCCTAATGGAGAACTTGGTGTTTCTAAAGAAGGCTGGGAAGCAATTGAGGCATATTTTGATAATGGTTACAAAACTCCAAAAGGAGAAGAAGATTTCGGAAATATGGCATCTGGCAAGGTACCAATTACATTTACATTCGCATCTGGTTTAAAAGGAAAGTGTGAAAGTTTTAATATTAATCCTATAATTATTTACACAGAAGCTGGTGAGCCATCCAACACGAATCAGATAGGTGTTGTTGCAAATAAGAATCAGGAATTAGTGAATGAATCCATGAGATTTGCTAATTGGTTAGGAAGTGCAGAAGTAATTGGAGCATATGCAGCTGAAAATGGAAATATAGTTGCTAACAAAAAGGCAGAAGAAAGCATGGTACCGCTTGCAAAAGAAGTTAAGGAAAATTATAAACCACAGGATGTAGACTGGGCTTATGTAAATTCTATGATGGATGAGTGGGTTGCTAAAATTCAATTAGAAATATACTAGTTTGTTGATTACTGGGACATCAAACAACATAGGAGAATGCTAATATGATAAGATTTAATAATATAGAGATTAAATTTGGAGATTTTATAGCAATTAAGAATTTAAATCTTGAAGTAAAAAAGGGTGAATTCTTCACATTTCTTGGACCGTCAGGATGTGGAAAAACTACAACACTTCGTGCATTGGTAGGCTTTATTAAGCCTACCAATGGTTCGATAGAAGTAAGTGGTGAAGACATAACATATAAGCCAATTGAAAAAAGAGGAATTGGTATGGTTTTTCAAAGCTATGCCCTTTTCCCAACGATGACAGTAGAAGAGAATATAATGTTTGGATTAAAAGAAAATAAATGGCCGAAAGATAAAATAATTAAAAGAGTTAAAGAAGTCGCAACTATGGTTAATCTGAATGAAGAACAGTTAAAGAAAAATGTGTCTTCACTTTCTGGTGGGCAACAACAAAGGGTGGCAATTGCAAGAGCATTAGCATTAGATCCTGAAATTATTGTCTTAGATGAACCATTATCTAATTTGGATGCAAAACTAAGAAAGGCATTAAGGGTAGAGTTAAAGAAGATACAAAAAGCTTCAGGAACAACCATGATATATGTTACACATGATCAGGAAGAAGCACTTACTTTATCTGATAGAATTGCAGTTTTTAATAATGGTTATATTGAACAGATTGGAACTCCAAGAGATATTTATTATCATCCAAGCTCTGAATTTGTTACAACTTTTATAGGTGATACGAATAAACTGTCGAAAGAAATGATAATAGCTATTAATGAAGAAAATCCCACTGCAAATCTAAAACTGTCTGACAATGTTTATGTAAGAGTGGAGAATGTGAAAGAATTTGTACATGATTCAGACAAATCGTCTTATTATAAGTTGACGGCAAAGTATGAATTAGAAGAATTTAATGGTATTACTACAAGGAGAACTTTTACCGTTGGTAATTCTGAAATTAAGAGCGTAAGTACCGTAAATGATGAAAGTCAAATGAAGAATGGGAAAGTTACCTTATATATAAATTCTTCTGATTTTATAATATTTGAGGAGAAGTAGGCTATGAATAAAATAATTAAGAATTATAAGTTGCGTCGTAACTTGGGATTTACTTTGCTTGGTATTATTTTGACATGGGGTATATTTACATTTCTACTATTTCCAAATTTCTCATTATTAAAAATGACACTATTCAAAGATGGAATATTTGATACAAAGGCAATTTTACAGATTCTTAATTCTGCCAGGGTACAAAAGGCATTGATTAATTCGTTTATATTAGCAATATCTTTAACAGTAACAGTTAATATCTTAGGAATTTTTCAAATTCTTGTATTGGACTATTTTGAAATAAAAGGTTCAAAGTGGTTAAATATTGCTTATCATTCACCATTAATTTGTAATGGTATGGTATTGGTTACAGCATATAACTTTTTATTTGGTAGCCAAGGATTTATAACAGCTTCTATGATGGATTTATATCCTAATATCAACCCGTATTGGTTTAGAGGATTTGGAGCGGTATTAATAGAGATGACATTCGCAGGAACATCAAACCATATTATGTTTGTTAGAGATTCTCTAAAAAGTATTGATTTTCAGACCATTGAAGCAGCACAAAATATGGGGGTAAAAAGTAGAAGAATTTTATGGAAAGTTGTAATTCCTACCTTAAAACCAACCATTTTTGCAGCTTCTATACTAACATTTATTATTGGAGTATCTGCATTTGCTACTCCACAAGTATTAGGTGGAGAGAAGTTTGAAACGATTAATCCACTTATCTTGTCTTTTTCAAAAACATTAACAACAAGAAATTATGCAGCTGTTCTTGCATTATTTTTAGGGATTATTACAATTATCGTTTTAAGTATATCAAATTATATAGAACGTAAGGGTAATTATATATCAGTATCAAAAGTTAAAACTCCATTGAAAAAACAAAAGATTGAGAATCCTTTCATTAATGGTGTGATTACCATAGGTGCACATGTAGTTGCTTTGATACAAACAATACCACTATTATTTGTATTAATATTCTCATTCATGCCAGTGCAGGATTTATATTCAGGAAAAATAAAGATAAAAAACTTTTCTCTTGATCACTATGTTACTGTATTTACTTCGACTACAGGAGTAAGGCCTGTATTCACAAGTATCCTCTATTCTGCTATAGCAGCCACTCTAGTGGTAGGGGTTATGTTGCTTATTGCTAGGGTTATAACAAAACATCATAATAAACTTACAAGTATGTTAGAGTTATTTATTCAAATTCCATGGTTTCTACCTGGAACATTAATTGCTTTAGGATTAGTAATGACATTTGATAAACCTAGTATATTGACTTTTGGCAATACACTTACTGGTACTGTTTATATGTTACTTATTGGATATGTCATCTTAAAGTTACCATATACATTACGTATGATAAAAGCTGCTTATGCAGGCTTAGATTCTTCACTAGAAGAGGCAGCCAAAAACTTAGGTGCATCGCCTTTTAAAACTTATTTTAGGGTTCTGTTACCTATATTATGGCCCACAGTTTTATCAGTATTCTTACTGAACTTTATACAAGAACTTGCAGAATATAATATTTCTGTATTTCTATTTCATCCAATGTTCCAACCACTTGGTGTGGTATTAAATACAGCTACAAGTCCAGATTCAACACCAAATGCTCAGATGCTTACATTTGTATACTCTGTTATAATTATGATTGTCTCAACGCTTACAATTATATTTGTTTATGGAAGAAAAAGTAAATCGTCACGTAAGAAAAGAAGGAGCCAGGTGTGAAGAAAAGCATTTCACACCCCTTGAATTGAATGCGTGCAGAGCACGCGGATGGGAGCCAAGTGTGAAAGAAAATATAAATTTAGAAAGGTTGCCACAATATGATTCTTTCACACCTTATTAATTGTGGCAGTATAGCAGACAAGTCTGCGATATGCAACGGGTGTAAAGTATGATTGTAAATGATACAATATATAAATTTGATGAAGATGGAAAAGCCCTTCCCTATTATGGGAATACTATTGTGAGTTATCTAAATGATGATAGGTGGCCAATTTTCAACGAGGCAATAAAAGCACAAGAAATTCTTAAGAAAGCATCCTTTGCAGAATGCTTGGCATTTTTACCTCCATCTTCCTTTCATATGACGGTTTTAACTCTATGTAGGGAAATAGATAGAGGAACAAAGTATTGGCCAGCAAATGTCCCAGTAGATGCTAAGTTCATGGAGGTTGATAGGTACTTAATGGGTAAAGTAAAAGAGATTGAGCCACCAAAGGATGTAATGGTAGAAGTAGAGGAATGTGAAGTAACAAAAATTATACTTAAACCATATCGTAAAGAGGATGGCGAAAAACTTGCTGATTACCGAGATAAAGTTGCAAATTTAGTGGGGATTAAGCATTATTGGCATGATTATTTCAGATATCATTTAACTCTTGACTATCAGGTTAAGGAATTAAATGATATGCAAAAATCCCAAAGGGACGAAATATGCAGGGATATTACCAAATATTTAAAATCCTGTGTAGAACCATTTGCAATATCAGAACCCAAGTTTGTTATATTTAACGATATGCTAAGTTATGAGACTGAGCTTTCTAAACGAGGGAATGACTGTTAACATAATATTTTGATGAAGAACATAAAGATTAATAGTAGTAAACAAAAAAGATAAGTTCAAATTGTAGGAGTAATAAGAAGGACTTGTCTTTTTTTGTATTTAATTTATGATAAAGGAGATTAGATATGTCATTAGTATATGCAGAAGATAAAGAGTTTCACATTAATGTAGCAAAAGGAGAAGTAGGAAAGTATGTAATATTACCAGGTGATCCAAAAAGATGCGAAAAGATTGCAAAGTATTTTGACAATCCAGTAAAAATCGCTGATAATAGAGAGTATGTTACTTATACTGGTACATTAAATGGTGTTAAAGTTAGTGTAACTTCAACAGGAATTGGAGGTCCGTCTGCATCTATAGCAATGGAAGAGCTAATACATTGTGGTGCTGATACATTTATCAGAATTGGAACTTCTGGTGGTATGCAACCAGATGTATGTGGCGGAGACTTAGTTATAGCGACAGGAGCTATTCGGTATGAAGGAACAACAAAAGAATATGCGCCTATTGAATATCCAGCAATTGCAGATTTTGATATAGTGCAGGCTTTAAAGAATAGTGCAAAAAAATTAGGCAGGAGGGCACATTTAGGAGTAGTTCACTGTAAAGATAATTTTTATGGTCAACACTCACCAGAAACAATGCCCGTTGCTTATGAACTAAAAGATAGATGGAAATCTTTTATAGACTCTGGTGCCTTAGCATCTGAAATGGAATCTGCCGCTTTATTTATTGTTGGAAGTGTTAGAAGAGTTAGAGTAGGAACTGTATTGCTAGTACTTGCGAATCAGACCAGAAGAGAACTTGGCTTAGATGATCCACAGGAATATGATACAGAAGGAGCAATTAAAGTGGCTGTAGAAGCTATTAAGGAGTTAATAGAAATGGAGAAGTAGAATATGGGATGGCAGGCATACATAGTAGAAATTATGAGTAATACATATTTAATTCCCACATGTATTAGAATTGTTTTATCTGTAATATGCGGGGGTATTATAGGTTTAGAGAGAGCAAAATCGAATCAGGCTGCCGGAATGAGAACACATATGCTTGTATGTCTGGGGGCAGCAATGGTAATGTTAACGGGGCAGTATATGTTTGATAAATATAATGTAGGCGATCCTGCTAGAATGGGTGCTCAAGTAATCAGTGGAATTGGATTCCTAGGTGCTGGTAGTATAATTGTTGAAGGACCATCTAAAGTAAAAGGACTAACAACTGCAGCAGGATTATGGGCAGCAGCCTGTATAGGATTGTCCATTGGTATCGGATATTATGCAGGAGCTGTTATTGCTACTATTGCGGTATATCAGATAATGACGAAATTCAGAAGTATATCACATAATTATATTAATAACGATACTATGTTAGGTATCTATGTAGAATTTAGTTCAATGAATATTATACCTGAATTTTGCTCTACCACAGAGAATTATGGGCTACAAATTGATGAGATGCAATTAGAAAAGAACAGCGAAACGGGCTTTTTTGGTGCTATCATTTATGTTAAGAATTCTTTAAATAAAAATCAAGATGAAATTCTTGAATACATAAAGAATTTAAACGGAATTGAAGTAGTAAACTGTTTATATACAAGGAAGGAAGTACAATAGGGTATACGACTTCTCTAATTAAGAGCTAACTTATAACTTTTATGGTACTGGGGGTGAAATTTTTCAATTTCTTGGATGTTTAATCCTTGAATGAAAAATTAACTTCAACCTTAGTAATGTACATGATTATGTAATCGTAACCTCTACAAATATTGATATATCTGTATATTTATATGTTTATTTATGAGGTATTTCGTTAATAATGATGTTATACATTTGATTTCTAAGTGATTTTAGAGCACAAAAACCATACATCTGAAATTTACCGTGTAAAAGTAAAATCCACATGTTGAATTTACTTTTCTATAGAATGATTTCTGCCTGTGTCATTTTTATTAATCGATATTAATGTTTAAGCAATGAAGCTTTTAGCATTATTTCATCCGATGGTATGCTTTTTAAACCCATGATTTCAAATAGCTTAGAATCAATGAGTAGCTGTGCTAGTTCAAACGGGGTTCGGCCATTTAAACTTGCTCTTGCAGTACTATTAATGTGATTTACCATTTTGGTCATATCATCTTGTGTATATTCTGTAAGTGATACCCCTTTGGGTATTACTTTACGGATATATTCGTGGTTCTTTTCTAACTTAGCTTTTTGCCAACTAGCCAAAGGATCACAGAAAAATACTTTTGTTCGTTCTTCCTTAGTATCACGCTGTTCAATCTCCATTGGTCCTTTAAATTCAGGTCCATTGTCGGTTAAGATTACTTGAAATACCTTTCGGAAAGTATCTAATCCAAGTGTTCTTGTAAGAGTATCAAACACCTGATTTACGCACTCTTTTGTGCATTCCGGCATCAACGTTATTAGCATTAAATTACAGTTGCGAAATAGTAAGGTGAGCATAACATTACCTGTTTTATTGCTCCCATGCACGGTGTCCATTTCGACTACATTTACCTCTGGATGTTCCTGCATATATGCCTGAAAATCTTTATAGGTACGTTTCTCCCGATAAGCATAATCAATGGTCGACTCTTGCTTTCTTTTATTACGTGGCTTATATTTAACTTTTTTAGGGAGATCAATATTTCTTGCTGTAAATATCCCCTGATCAATATAGTTATAAAGGGACTTAATAGAGCAAGGAATTTCATCTTTATGAGCAGAATAGATGTGCCCAATCGACTGTCCTCGTTTAATGAGTGGAGTTAATAAACAATCCAGTTCGTATAACTGAGTCCGAGTTAATGATATTCCAGTACGTGTATCTGTTAATAGAGCTTTATAAGAGTCATAAGCTACATTAGCACGATAATAGAAATGTGGTTTTCTGCAATCATAAACACAATGGCAACCATTGCATACATATGGTGCTCGTAATACATTTTTACACATATCTGAGTGATAATCATCGCAAAGTACTCTACAATTATACGATTTACACGTGCAACATCTTTTTACTTTAGTACATTCGTTACATAAAGATTTTTTCTGACAATAATGTCGATACTTACAATCATTATGATGAGAAGTAAATCCCTCATCGCCGATTCTATGCTTACGTATCTCCTTTGAAATTGTTGTGATATCTTTTCCAACTTTATTTGCGATATGAGTTAATGTAAATCCATGATTTAAACTTTCCTCGATATCATATCTGTCCTGTAAGGTTAAATGTTTTTGATATTTCCTTTCTTCATCCATTTTAATGGTCTCCTTTATAGGCAGAAAATCATATTTAAGCATTCCCACATTTGTAAGACTAAATTCCAATTTTTTGTAAGACTTAATTCCGAAAAACTCATTAACTAGAACTTCTAATTTCATTTAACGTGTAAATAAAGTTGTAAATAAATTACGCTATCAATGCATAGTTACTAC
>JAEWHU010000203.1 GCA_023387635.1 Bacillota bacterium | reverse complement strand
ATATATGGTATTTGCTAAATTATTAAGGAAGTAATAATAATAGACATCTTGTATTCAGATTATTACAAATTGAAATTGCTTCGAAATATAATGATAGAATATAGGCTTATTAATATGAATACGAAATCGCTAATTTACATAAAAAATAGATTTATAAATAACATTTACAAAAATTACATATTAAGTTATAATCTAACTACTATACGAAAGTTCGAGGAGAAAAGATTATGTATTCAAACCTACTTTTTTGTACAAATAGATTACGTTAATACTAGATTTTTCTAAAATAGCTCTGTATGAAGGGCTTTATTTTGATATCTTTTTTTAGGTATTAAAGAAAATCTAGTGCGTAATTTAATTGTTGAAAGGTAGGTATTTTTATGCCCAAAAATGAAAATATAAAAGGCTGTAGGCACAGAACTGTGGTAAATTGTCTACGCCAAGATTGGATAAGATTTTTAGTCTCATTAATTAATGAAAATAAAAAACGGTTCATATGGTCGTCCGTATTAATGCTATTGTTAACTGGAGTTACCTTAGTACAGACATGGGTAATTCAAAATCTTGTTGAAAAAACAACAGAATTTGATTTCTATGGAATCATTCAGATGTTATTTGTGGTACTTGGTATCGTTGCTTTTAATATTGTATTTAATTATTTAAAAATAAGAGCAACTACACAGTTTGGTGCTAATAGCGGAGCTTTTTTGAAGAATCAAATCAGTTATAAAATTATTAATTGCAGGTACCAGGATATTAGTTCGGCAAGTACAGGGGATGTGCTGAAAACAATCAATAGTGATGTGGAAAGTGTTTGTAGTTTCATAAGCAATGATATGACAAATCTATTATCACAAATAGTTATGTTAATGGCTGCTGTTATATACTTGCTTTGTATCAATCCACTTATTGGAATTATAACCTTTATTTATACCCCAATTGGAATGTGCTTGACATATTACATTAATGATAAGATGTGTATCTTATATCCCAAAATTGCAGGTAGTGAGGGAAGTGCAATCGGATTCTTTGAGCAGATTATTGCGCAAATTCCAGTAGTAAAAACATTCGCTATGCAGAAAAGACGATTAAGAAAGGTGAATGATGAATATCAGCACGCTCATGATGTCGGTATGTGTATTTCTGTATATGATGGTCTACTTCAAACTGCATGTATTTCAGTATCGTCAATTCCCAAAATTATATTCTTCTGCCTTGCTTGCTATCTGACTATAAATGATCAAATTACATTAGGAACAATGATAGCAATGCTTCAACTCTTGGATTATATTATTGGACCTACGGTGTATTTTCCGTTTTTACTGGATGGGTTGAATCAGGCAAGGGCATCGATGGGAAGAATCCAGAAGATAATGGATAATCTAAAGCTTGTTGATAAAGTTACTGCAACCCGGGAAGAAACAAGTGTAGCACCTCGTATTGAAATGAAAGATGTTTCTTTTGACTATGGGGACATAAATGTATTAGAGAAATTTAATTTTCTTGAAGAACAATGTGGAATTACTATCATATCAGGAAAGTCGGGAAAAGGAAAAACTACAATCTTGGACTTAATTACTGGAATACAGTATGCTACCTTAGGAGAGGTTGTCGTTACAGGCAAGGTATTTGCAGTAACCCAGGATACTTTTATTTTCACAGGTAGTATTCTAGAAAATGTAAGAATTGCTAGGCCAGGTGCTACAGACGAAGAGGTTACTGAAGCACTAAGATTAGCATGCATGGATAGTTATTGCAGTTCTCTAGAACAAGGTAATAAAACTATGCTTGGCGATGGTTATGCTCCGTTATCAGGTGGGCAGAAACAACGGATATCCTTAGCAAGAATGTTTTTGACGGATGCTAATATTTTATTATTAGATGAACCAACAAGTGCTCTCGATGTAGATATTGAGTATAAAATTATCGAAGAAATTATTAATCTTTCCAAAAACAAAATGATAATTATAGCTGCTCATCGTGAAGCATTGATAAAAATTGCAGATAGGAGGTATGAATTATGATTAGGCGAGTTATTAGACTGATGCATAATAGAAAGAAATACTTCATATTTGCAGTTCTTTGCTATTGTATTTTAGAAATGGTTTCAAGTGTATTATTGCCTATTAGTGTAAGAGGAATTACCAACGGTGTTATACATAAAGATATTAATATGATTGTAATCTCTATTCTTACATATGCTAGTACTTGGTTGTCATGGTGGATATTGGCGCCCATTTGTCAGATAATACTAGATAGGAATGCATTTAAAACAATGCTTGAGTTTAAAAAGAATCTGACCGAACATATATTGAACCTTCCCCTTAAATACTTTGATAGTAATCCAACTGGGGAGATAATATCTAAAGTTTCTGCGGACATGCAATGTTTAAACAGACTAGTTAGCAGAAATCTGGAACAAGTTATTCGAAAAGTTATGGGTGGAACTGTAGGCCTTATTGTAATGGCAATATTAGATTATAGATTTGCCCTAATAGTTTTTGCACTAGGCAGTC
>JAEWHU010000190.1 GCA_023387635.1 Bacillota bacterium | reverse complement strand
AGATATAAATGTCCATCTTCTCCCAAGCCAAGATAATCACTAAGTCTGATTTTCTTCTCCACTGCCTGAATTACTTGGTTCAGATCAATCTCATCATCTATGGATATTACTCTTAGCAAAGCATATTCTAAGAGTTTTTTCTCAGAACCTTCCTTATAAATTGAAACAATCTGGCTAAAAGATTCCTTTTTTAATGCTCTGCTTCCTTCCAAATACGTGTCGTCCTTAATAGCATCCATATAAGTTTGAGCTTGGCGCATAGATTTTTCAATCAGCTTACAAAGAACTGCTAAAAGGTTTGCCTGATATAGATTAGCCCCTTCTATTTTGATGTCCCAAACCATAATAAGCGTTCTAATATGCTCTCCTTCTGTCACAGCCCCCGCTAGCATAGGATAATCTGGATTCAACTCCTTATTACGATAATAACCTTCCTCTTCTATTCCTTTTCTAATAATATGGTTTTCATCAATCTGTACGGATTTCCCCATTTTTCTGGCTCTTAAAGAAGTGGAAGCCATAAGTCTTAAATAACTAGTATTATCTCCTGACATATAAATTGCTACTTCCTTAGCTTCCATAAACTGCATAACTACATCCGCTGCTTGAAAAATAATCTTTTGTACAGATAAATGATCCAACATACTTGTTATGTCATAGATCTTAGCAAGACTGTTTTTATAATTAATTAATCGCTTTTCGTAGATATTTTTAACATATACATTGCTGTCATTGATTCTGTTCATATCCTTCAGTTCATCTTCAATATATTCCTTTTCCTCAGAAATTTCATGGAATTTTCTTTTATATAAGTCACTTGTAAAAGAAACAATTCCACCTACAATCAGTAATTGAAGAGTCCATAAATAAACTCCAAAATCCGTAATCAAAGCGATAGTCCCCCCTAGGGCAATAACAGAGGCAAATTTAGAAATAACGCTTATCATAACTGCAATAATTCCATAAACCGAACCATGAATGGCAGAAATTAATACCACAATTAGTAGATAGAAATCCAGATATTGAACTGCTAACGTATCCTTTGCATAATGAGTGATGATTCCTGCCAGTGAAGTCAAAATAATCGTTTCAAGAATGGCTCCTGTTTTGCTTCCTAAAATTTTATTTCTTGATTTTCTCTTGGTAGCCTTCCTTTTTTCCTCATTAATATCACTTAATAAAAACTTCTGTATACCTTCTTCTAGGGTAAACTTGCACTGGAACCCTTCAATTGTTTCAAGATTTTCCTTCTTCCATACCTTTTCTTTTACAACTTTTTTATCTTCTATATCTTCTTTTATTTTTATTTCTTTTTTAGCAAATTGTCTTATATAATCTATCATTTCTTTTTCTTTGCAAGAATGACCAAAGACATGAATTGGAGCAGTCTTTTCCGCCCTATTCACAATAATACGATAAAGTGCCTCTACACCGTCATCCAAATAAATTAAATTATGCGTTCTTTCCCACTGGATGACAATCTCTTTATCAGCCATTGCATCCCGCATTAACCTATTACTATATGAACTCAGCATGTATCTTCCCATAAAACTTCCGTACATTTCACTAAAACGTATAATGGATATATCAAAAACCCCTGGTTGATTATAATATTTACAAGTATCTTCTCCCTGTATAAATGTTTTTGCCTTTATGGAACATGGAACAGGCACAGTATCCTTTTTAATTTCTACTTCATCATTATCTTCATAAATTTCTAATGAAGAGCAGTACAAAAATCTTCTAACACCTGCATTTAAAGATGCAATCAATATATTGGTCAAACCTGAAATATATTCTCCTGACTGCTGCTTTTCGCTCCTCCACTCAAAATGTTCATCCAAAGCTCCCATGAAAATAACAATATCAGGCTTTACATTATGTATAATATTTACAACTCCGTTACTATTATACTCGAAATTATATTCCTGAAAAACACCCGCTACCTTTTTTTCAGTATTCCAACTTCGTCCTGTTATAACAAATATATCATGTTTTTCCTGTCTGAGCCTAGATATAAGCTTTACTGTAAATGCTCCATATTCACCGCATATAAGAATGTTAATAAGTCTCACCTCCCACTTCTTTTTCATACTTCTCTTTTAGCTCTATATTTTCATCCTTTAATAATGTAATGTGCATTGTTAATTCATTTACCTGATTTGCTAGTCTAGAAAGTTCAATCGTATTCATAAATACAATAAAAATAATTAATACAATAGCAAATATAGTGACCATGGTAGGTCCATACCATATCCCAAAGATATCAGCAAATATGCCTACCAGTTCCGGAAAAATACCCAGTATAATTAGAACAATTCCACCTATAAGCCATCCGATAGACTGAACTTCTGTCAGCTTTTTTTCTTTCATAATTGAGAGAACCAATCTAATAAATAAAATGCCTATTAGTATAGTGATAATTCTTACAATAACACTCATAATTTATTTTTAGTGAGAGAATATATTGTAAGTAACAAACCCCCACTAAATCCTCCTTTCCAAACTTAATAGTGTGCAGTTCTACACTTTTTGTATTACTAAGAGCTTAACTTATCAACCACAATTTGTAAATAGAGTATACCAATTTTTAGAAATAAATTCAATATATTTCAATTTCAATTTTAAATTCCAGCCTCACTTCGGGAGTGCAGACAAAAACCGGACCTGATTAATATTCAGGAGGTATGTTACTATACCTGTCTGGTATGCAGAATACCATGCATTGGTTCATTACATGAAGTTAAAAATGGTACTCTAAATATACTGTGGTTCAGAAGATGCAGAAAGCTGTGGGATTAATGAGTTTAAGAAATGTGCAGAAACTTTTCGTCACTGGTCAAAAGAGATATTAAACGCCTTTAAATATGGCCTTACCAATGAACCTACTGAAGGATTTAACAATAAGATTAAGGTACTAAAACGAATATCATATGGGTTTAAATACAAGGTTTTACCCAATTTATATGATATCTATCATTAAATTATATAATTAAAATAAAAGCAGCTTTTGTACCTAGCAATTTATTTTGCTAGGTACGTAAAGCAGCTATTCTTTTTAGTCAGAGCTATTTTCTTATGAATTATTCACCCATTCTCTCCTGGATGAATAATTCAAATAGGAAAATATCTGTTATATTGAATACTGCTATCAGGATAACAAAGATGCTACGCATCCTCCATCACAAAGAATGTCCACACCGGTTAAGTAGCTAAGTTTCTCATCCACAATATATCGAAATAAATGTGCGATTTCTTCTACTTTTCCATAACGCTTAATTGCACACTTATCAATAAATTCTTTGCTTATCTCTCTTTCTGTTTCTCCCATTGGAGTTTCAAACAATCCTGGCGAAACCGATACTACACGGATTCCTTTTCTGGCAAACTTTTCTGCATCGGTTTTTGCATACCAGATTACAAAATTTTTGGATATGCCGTATGCCACCCCGGTGCGATGTTTTTTCGGAAGAAGATTCACTCTGTTCATCATTTTTCCCATAAACTGCTTATAGTTGATTCTAGATAATTTATAATGTTTATGTGGCATGATTATATCTGGTATCATGTATCCTGACATGGATGAAACATCAATTACGCAAGAACCACTTTCCATATACTGATAGAACACATCGTTTACATGAATGGTTCCAAGGGCATTTACTCTCATAATTGTCTCGGCATCCCCCATTTTAGGTGACATACCTGCAGCATGAATCACTGATTTGATTATCCCTAACTTTGAAACCTGCTTTGCCAGTTCTTCCACTGATTTTTTATCTGAGACATCACAGGCGAAAGCTTCTGCTTCAATTCCCATTTCTGTTAGCTCATCAATGGCGTTCTTCAGTTTTTCTACGGTTCTTCCGGAAATGATTATGTAATTTTCCTGACCCATGACCTTGGCAGTTGCAAGTCCAATTCCACTTCCTCCTCCTGTTATTACGCAAATATTTTTCATATTTTTCTCCCTTCTTTTCGATCGTCTTCCTAAATCCTTGTCCTATTTCTTTACTTAACTTCCAATAATTTTCTCATAAGTTTAATTGCAAATTTAGGAT
>JAEWHU010000182.1 GCA_023387635.1 Bacillota bacterium | reverse complement strand
ATTTCTCCACAATAATTAGTTTTTAGTGCTTTTATAATTTCATTATAATCTGTTGTGAAACCAAGAATCCACATTAATTTGGTATAAGCAGCATCTGGAGTCATATCGTAAGTCGAAACAATGCCAATCCGATTGGCAGTAACTCCAACTTCGTAAGTATCTAAATTCACCCCATCATAAATACACTGGGTGGACATAAGAACAGGAATACCACACAAAATAAGGCTTTCCATCTTTTTTAACTGTAAGGTATCTAATACAGGCATACCACCAAGTCCATACCCTTCAATTACTACACCTTGATAACCCTTTTCTTTTATATAATCAAATATCTCAAAATCGATTCCTGGTACCATCTTTAACATAAAAACTTTTGGAATTTGATAATTTGCCTTATTAATTTGATAAGTGCTATCAATAGTCTTTGTTTCAAGTAGTTCCATCTTTTTATATTCTTCAGTAATAAAAACTCGACCATCTTTTATAACCCCAACATAAGGATAATTACAGCTAATATAAGCGTCTCTATTAATTGAGCTACTTTTATATGCTCTTGTTCCTCTAATTATCTTATCATTAAATACCACATAAACCCCGGTAAGCCTACTATCACCTGCTGCTATAATAGCATCTCTAAGATTATTTACACCATCACTATCCTTAAAATTTATTGGCAATTGAGAACCCGTTAATATAATTGGTTTCTTAACACCAATAAACATAAAAGATATCATTGCAGCACTATAAGACATGGTGACAGTACCATGTAAAATTACAATTCCATCATAGTCGTCAATATGACTTGATATAAAATCCCATGCAACAATCCAATCGCTAGGAACAATATTGCTACTATCTTTATTAAAGATTGGTTTAATGGTAACATCGTACTCCCCCATTAACGGAAGAATTTTATCATATAAAACTGTCTTCATTTCATCATTATGCGGTCTTAGCCCATCCTCAGTTTTTAAACTAACAATTGTTCCACCTGTTGTTAGGATCAATATACGTTTCAACTTAATTCCTCCTGTTTTTATCCATCTATAGTATTTATATGAATATGTTAATAACTACATTATCTATCTATCTAAGAATCTATTTATATATTAATCTAATTATCTACTTATTAAAAAGATTATATAAATCCGAAACATATTATATTCTATATGTATATATTTTTCAAGAGTGAACTAAATGCGCAATTTTAGTATAACAATATTGTAACTATTTTATGATAATTTAGATTTAAAACAATATAGTATCAATATCTAATCTCTAGTTATTCTTATCAAAGATGTTTAGATATATACGTTTATCTATGAATACTAGAAATCTTTTATATTTATTAACTATAAATAAAGAAATAGCTGTTACTCCATAACTAACGTTAGTCCTGGAATAACAGCTTCTTCTTATCAATGTGTTAAGCATTTTTACAATTTAACTTCTACAAAGATATCATATATAGCTTTTATTGCTACTTCAAAATCATTGTTACTTACTCCAATGATAATATTTAATTCACTTGAACCTTGATCAATCATATTAATATTAACATTTGCATGGGCAAGAGCTGAAAAAATTCTGCCTGCTGTTCCCCTAGTTTCACGCATACCTCTACCCACTACAGCAATTAAGGCTAAATCACCTACTAAATCTATGACATCTGGATTTGTAGCGTGAGCAATCTCTGATAACACGATTTGTTCCTTTTCTACAAATTCATCTTGATGAACAAGAACTGTTAATGTATCAATTCCTGATGGTATATGTTCAAAGGATATTCCGTTCTCTTCAAAAACTTCAAGTACTTTTCTACCAAAACCAATTTCTGCATTCATCATATCCTTTTCAATATGAACAGCAACAAATCCTTTTTTCCCAGCAATGCCTGTAATGGTGTATTTTGGTTTTAAGCAAGTAGTTTTAACGATCATAGTACCAGGATCATTTGGTGCATTGGTGTTTCTTATATTAATTGGTATCCCTTCGCTTCTTACAGGAAATATTGCATCCTCATGTAATACAGTTGCTCCCATATAAGAAAGTTCCCTTAATTCTTTATAGGTTATGGTAGATATTACTTCTGGATTTGATATAATTCTTGGATCCGCAACTAAAAAACCTGAAACATCCGTCCAATTTTCATATAATTCTGCTTTCACGGCTTTTGCTACTATAGAACCTGTTATATCTGAACCACCTCTTGAAAAAGTTTTAATTGTTCCATCTTCCATAGAACCATAAAAACCAGGGATTACTGCCCTTTCTACATTATTTAATCTATTTGCTAAAATATTATTTGTTTTACTAGAATTAAAATTACCTTTTTCATCAAAAAATATAACTTCTTTGGCATCAATAAACTCATAACCTAAATATGTAGCCATAATAATCCCATTAAGATACTCACCTCTTGATGCTGCATAATCTATGCCTGCTTTTTGATTAAAGTTTTCTTCAATTAATTGGAATTCTGCTTCTAAGGATAGATCCAATTCTAGTCCTTCTATGATCTCTGTGTATCTATCTTTTATATCCACTAATTCCTTATGAAAAGGTTGGTTCCTCTTTGATAAATCATAGCAATGGTATAACATATCTGTAACTTTTGTGTCACTAGAACATCTTTTACCTGGTGCAGAAGGTATGACATATCTCCTATCCTCATCTAAACGAATTATATCCCCTACTTTTTTGAACTGATCAGCACTAGCTAATGAACTACCACCGAATTTAACAACTTTTTTCATAGATTCCTCCACTGTAAATAAATATTCAAAAATGCTCATAATATTTTGTAAATTTATACAAAATAATATCATATATATAATACGATTGCAAATATAATCTTATATAAATAAAATAATAAGAAAGAATGTTCCATACGGAAAACTCTTTCTTATTATTAGTTTATGTTACTATAAAATTAATATTTCTAGTAGGGCTATTGATTTTAACGATGCTTTTTGGTTACCTTTAACCTACTCATAGCACGATTTAATGCGGCTTGTGTATGATAATACTCCAAAATTCCTTGTTTTTGTCGTAATCTTTCTTCCGCTCTTAATTTTGCTTCTTTCGCTCTGTTAACGTCTATTTCTTCAGGTCTTTCTACTGTATCAGCTAATATTACAACATAATTAGGTGTTATTTCTACAAAACCATCACTGACTGCTGCATATTGCCATTCACCATCTTTTCGAAATTTCATCTCACCACTACTAAGGCAGGTAAC
>JAEWHU010000163.1 GCA_023387635.1 Bacillota bacterium | reverse complement strand
GAGTAATATAGAACCCCAACAAAAAGGTTGGGAGAAAGGAAATTAATCCAACCAGCCTCTAAAAGAGGATAATTGGATTATACGTGAAAAATGAATAGTGGTTTTAGAGATAAAATACAAAATCTACAGCTAACATTGTTGCAAGATTATTTGGAGATCTGTATGAGTGGCGCATATGGTGAACAATGGATAAATGAAGTTATTAATTTGTGTGAAATTAAGTTACGTTCAGAACCAAAGAATCATACATATAAAAATGTGGTTGATATTAAAAGAAATAAGGGAGCAGTAATGGTAACGAAAAGAAGTTTTGACATTACCATATTACACGCCCTTCTTCGGTTTGATTTCATATATAAATGTTTCGTATCGGATCGTGACATATTTAGTAATTATATTCGTGACATAACTCAGGATAAGAATAAATTGGCTAGTCACATTAGTGACTTAGAGGATAGATATCTTATTCAAAAATTAGAGAGAGATTGTTTGCTACATGTTAGAGATTTTCTACTTTATCTAGAACGTTCAGGCTGGACGGGAGGAGAAAAAGATGTTTATTTATCAAAATATAATAAGGAAATTGAAATGCTAGAACAGATTCTGTCTAGTAACAAGTCAAGTAAAAAAGTTAGGATTAATGTATCAGTGATCGATGACAAAGGATTCATTATCCCTGGTTTTAAAATGAATTTATTGACAAACAATGGTGAGCTAGTTAATTCATGGAGAACGGATGATGAGCCTTTTATTACGTTGTTAGAACCTGGTCATTATGTCTTAAAGGAAGTGAGACCGGCTCAAAATTATAAAAGAGGTGAAGATACTCAGTACGAAGTTACGGAAACAGATATAGTACAAAGTTTTGTAAAAAAAGTCACAATTAATATTTCTGATTCAGATTTATTTAAAAAAGCATTATCATCGTTAACGAGTGGTTTAGGTAAAAAAGAGGGAACATCATTACTAAGAAGTTTGGAAGAAAAAAATCACTTACAGAGTTTATTAGTATTATCTTTTTTGTATAAAACTGGAATAGCTTGTGAGCAAGATATGAAAAAAGGGTCAGAATTAATTGATTTTGCAGGATTCCAATCGGATGAAGCTACTTGGTTTGATGAAGCCGAAAGCTTGAGTGGACAAGAAAAATATAATGAAGCAGTTGCTTTTTATTTAGGTTATTCTCAAAGATACGATAAACCAGAAGGCTATTATGAAGCAGGTCGAATTTTTTTAAAAAAAATTAAGAATTATGAATTGTGTAAAAAATGTTTTGAATTGTCTTCGAAAATGGGTTATGAATCAGCTAAAACTCCGTATGAGTATTTAAATAATATAAATGAAGAAGAATTTATGAAGATATAGACATTATTCTTATGTTTTCAGAAAATAGGGAAAGGTAGATGTTACAATGGGAGAAAATGAAAAGAGTGTATTCGATTTAAATAAGTTTATTGAAACGGGCTATGTTATATATATCAGTATGCCAGGAATTGATATGGATAAAATGAAAAAAATAACACAGTCTTACAATGATATTATGAGTAAATATCCGGAAAGATTTTCTGTTATATCTTTTGAGAAAGATTCTTTAGAGGATAGAATGAAAACTATTACAGATATGTTAATTAATAGAAAATATTTAAGTACGATTTCCGCTGGAACTTATACCGAATTTTTTGATATTATATCAAAAAAAGGACATAAGAGAGCTTATATCTTAATAAATGATATGCGCAATAGAAATAAGATTATTGAATCAGCTAAGGCAGCACATATTTATGTAAATTTTTGCATGTTAGATGAAGATGGTAAAATTTCGGAATGGACTAATACTCCATCTAATAGAATGTCATATCAAAAAAATAACTATAGCAATCAAAATAGAGACGAGAAAACAAAGTTTATCATTAAAAGTCAGCCTGAGATGTTAGAGATTAAAATGATACCTTCTAATGTAGTATTGGTAGAGAATTCAGTGATTTACGATAGCAATGGAAAAGAATACTACTTAGAAGAGAAGATGATGAACAACAATGGTGCAGTTACATATAGTACGAATTATGCAGGTATATGGGCAAAAGTTTTTGATAGCAATACATTAAATACTTATCTTGAAGAAAAGATTAAAAGAATGATCAGCATTCCAGTTAGACATCAAGGCATATGTTGGCCCTTAGATATTATAAAAGATAGAAATGGTAATTTTAGAGGATACCTTTTAAATGACTTTAAAGGAGAGCCATTACATCTTAGTGTTTTTAAGAAAGCAGGTATTGATAAGTACTTTTCCCATTTGAATAGGAGAGATTTATGTATATTAACACTATCTATATTAGAAAAAATAAAATTTCTACATGATAAAGGGATTTTGATGGGGTGTATCAACCCTGCAGCCATTCGTGTAGTTAATAAGGACCAGGTATATTTATCTGACACGGACAATTATCAAGTGGAAGGCTTTCCTTCTTTTGTATACAATATCAGTTTTACACCACCAGAACTTCTTGGAAAAAAGATATATTTGACAAGTAAAGATAGTGAAAATTTTGCTATAGCCGAATTAATATTCATGATTATGATGACGGGAAAAACTCCATATGCTATTGGTGTGGACGGAAACCCGGAACAATCTATTAAAGAGATGTGGTTTCCATATTCCAATGGAAAAGTAC
>JAEWHU010000162.1 GCA_023387635.1 Bacillota bacterium | reverse complement strand
ATTATAAATAATACCTGTATCAAAATCCACTTCTACTTCATCTTCTGCATCAATATCTCTTGCAGCTTCACTACATTCAATAATAGGCAATCCAATATTTATAGCATTTCTATAAAATATTCTTGCAAATGTTTCAGCGATTACTACACTGATTCCTGAAGCTTTTATTGCAATTGGTGCATGTTCTCTAGAGGATCCACAACCAAAATTTTTCCCCCCTACCATAATATCACCTGGTTTTACTCTATTTACAAAATCTTTATCGATATCTTCCATACATTTTTTTGCTAATTCACTAGGTACTGATGTATTTAAGTATCTTGCTGGTATGATTACATCTGTATCAACATTATTTCCATATTTATGTACAATTCCTTTTGCTTTCATATTGTTTCCTCCTATAAGCCAAGCTCTGATGGCGCTGATATTCTTCCAGTTACTGCACTAGCGGCTGCAATTGCTGGGCTTGCAAGATAGATTTCCGATTCTACATGCCCCATTCGACCAACAAAATTACGATTCGTAGTTGCTACCGCTCTTTCCCCTGCTGCTAATACGCCCATATGTCCACCTAAACAAGGTCCACATGTTGGTGTACTTACAATACCACCTGCCTTTATGAAGATAGCCATTAATCCTTCCTCCATAGCTTTCAAATAAATATCTTGCGTTGCTGGGAAAACGATTAATCTCATTCCTTTTGCTACTTTACGATTCTCTAATATCTTTGCTGCAACTCTTAAATCATCAAGTCGCCCATTGGTACAAGAACCAATGACTACTTGATCAATTTTAATTTCTGGCATTTCATCAATGGTTTTCGTATTCTCTGGCAAATGTGGACAAGCTACTGTAGATTTTAATGTAGATAAATCTATTACATATGTTTTTTCATATTCTGCATCTTCATCCGCCTCGTAAACAGTGTATTCTTTCGTGGAATGATCATTAATATACTGTATTGTTTTCTCATCAACTGGGAATATACCATTTTTAGCCCCAGCTTCAATGGCCATGTTTGCCATTGTAAATCTATCATCCATTGTTAAATTCTTAATCCCATCTCCTACAAATTCCATGGACATATACCTTGCGCCATCTACTCCTATTAAACCAATAATATGTAAAATAACATCTTTACCACTAACCCATTTATTTAATTTACCTGTAAGTACAAATTTAAGTGCAGCAGGTACTTTAAACCATGCTTTACCAGTAACCATTCCTGCTGCCATATCTGTGCTACCAACACCAGTGGAAAAAGCACCAAGTGCACCATAGGTACAAGTATGAGAATCTGCGCCTATTACTACATCACCTGCAACAACTAAACCTTTCTCAGGTAGTAATGCGTGTTCTATTCCCATTTCACCAATTTCAAAATAATTGGTTATTTCGTGTTCATAAGCAAATTCTCTTAAACATCTACAATTTTCTGCTGTTTTAATATCTTTGTTTGGCGTAAAATGGTCAGGAACTAAGGCAATTTTTTCTTTGTCAAAAACAGTCTTTGTTTTCATTTTTTCCATTTCTTTAATTGCAACTGGCGCTGTTATGTCATTCCCTAAAACAAGACTTAAATCCGCCATAATTAACTGACCTGCTACAACATTATCTAAACCTGCATGTTTTGCTAATATTTTTTGTGTCATTGTCATTCCCATAATTATCTACCTCTTTCTATCTTTGCTTATTAATTTCCCCTATGATTAAGTTACCCATTTCTTTAGTTCCAACTAGTATATTTCCTTCAGACATAATATCTTTAGTTCTATATCCTTTATTTAGCACTGCTTCTACTGCATTTTCGATTGCATCTGCTTCTTCTAATAGCTCAAAAGAATATCGAAGCATTAATGCTACTGATAGTATGGTTGCAATTGGATTTGCAATATTAAGCCCTGCAATATCTGGTGCTGAGCCATGACTTGGCTCATATAAACCTAGTTTTGTACTAGATAAACTAGCAGATGGTAACATTCCAATAGACCCTGTAACCATACTAGCCTCATCCGATAGTATATCACCAAACATATTTTCAGTTAATATAACATCAAATTGGGTTGGATCTTTTACTATTTGCATTGCACAGTTATCAACTAGCATATGAGTTAAGGATACTTCTTCATATTCCTTTGCTACTTCTTCTACAACTTCTCTCCAAAGCCTTGAAGTATCAATCACATTTGCTTTGTCTACACTACAAACTCTTTTATTACGTTTCATGGCAATTTCAAATGCCCACTTTGCAATACGTCTTATTTCTATTTCATCATATATTAAAGAATCATATGCTTTTCTAATACCATTCTCAGTATATGTTTTTCTATCTCCAAAATATAATCCGCCTGTTAATTCTCTTACAACAAGAAAGTCAAATCCATCGCCTATGATTTCATCTTTTAAAGGACATGCACCTTTTAAATCTTTAAATAAAACTGCTGGTCTTAAGTTAGCAAACAAATTAAGTTCTTTACGAATTGCAAGTAATGCAGCTTCTGGTCTCAAACTTGGAGGTAAGCTATACCAATTATTTTCACCTACATTACCACCAACAGCACCTAATAATACAGAATCGCTTTCTCGTGCAATATGTAATGCCTCCTCGGTTAATGGAATACCTGTTGCATCTATGGAGGCTCCTCCCATTAAAATATAGTTATAATTAAATTTATGATTATAAACTTCACCAATTTTATCTAGGACTTTTGTTGCTTCTCCTATAATTTCAGGTCCTATGCCATCACCTTTTATCACTGCAATATTTGCTTCCATGCTATAATCCTTCCCTTCGTATTATTTCATTATTGCCATTCTATCATAAAATTTGGTATAATAGAAATACATATTATGTATAGTTAGTATAACCCTAAGTTATAACAAGGAATTAGGAGGAATTATTTTATGGAACAGAATTTATCCATGTATAAAATATTTAATACAGTAGCAAAAACAGGCAATATATCCCACGCAGCTAAAGAACTATATATAAGCCAACCAGCGATTAGTAAATCCATAACTAAACTAGAAGAAAACCTTAATGTTAAATTATTCTATCGTACTTCAAGAGGTGTTAGACTTACAAAAGAAGGTATGGTGCTATATGAATCCACAAAAACTGCTTTTCATGCCCTCCATCAAGGGGAAGAAAATATTAGAAAGATTAACGAGTTAGGTATTGGTCACCTACGAATTGGAGTTAGTACTACTTTATGCAAATACATATTACTTCCTTATCTAAAGAACTTTGTTCTAAGCTACCCTCATATTAAAATAACCATAGAATGCCAATCAACTTTAAAGACATTAGAACTATTAGAACAGGGTAAAATAGATGTGGGGTTAATAGGAAAACCTAGTTATGAAAAAAATATAGATTTCTATCCCATTCATACAATTGAGGATATATTTGTAGCTACTAGCTCCTATTTAGATAATCTAATTCTTAGGGAAAGCAAAGATAAATTAGAGCAAAATTCCTCCTTAATCTTTAAGTCTGCTAATATTATGCTTCTTGATGAAAAGAATATGTCAAGATTATATATTGAAGATTATTTTACTAGAAATAATATAGAAACAAACCACATCCTTGAAGTAAGTAACATGGACTTATTAATTGAATTTGCAAAAATCAGCCTAGGAGTATCTTGTGTTATTAAAGAATTTGTTAAAAGCGAGTTAGAGAATAAAGAATTAGTAGAAATACCACTTACTAATCCTCTTGATAAAAGAGTAGTAGGTTTTGCATATAACTATGCTGCTAATGTTACTGATTCGTTGTTAAAGTTCATTGAATTTTATAAGAAACCTAACGCAAACTTATAAATGTATAAAGGCAAAATACTAAAGGAGAATTGATGTGCCCCCATAAGTTAGATTTTTTAAGTCTAACTTATGGGGGCAGTTTAAAGTTCATATTATCCTAGTGTTTTTTGATGTTAAAATACTTGTATCCTATTTCATAAAGTCTTTATAATACTTAAATGCAGTTGGAATGGTATAACTATTATCTATTTCATTTTTATCAACCCATATTTGACCATAGTTTGCTTCTTCCTTAATATATGATATATCTTCTTTGTCTCTCTCATTTTTTTCTTGGATAGAAACTAAATAACCTATCATATGCCATTCTATATGTGAAAATATATGTTTCGATTCACCAAGTGGAGTTATATCAATATTATGATATCCCATTTCACTTAGCTTATCTGTTAATTCCATTGCACTTACATTCCCCTCTATGCTTGGAAGTTCCCATAGGCCTTGTAATAAACCTTTACTCGGCCTTTTTTTAATCATATATTTACCATTATTCTCTATTAAAAGAATAGTCCTATCTTCTATTTTTCTAGGTTTCTTCACAGGTTTTACTGGGATGGACATCAGGGTATTCTTATGAAATGCCTCACACATATGCATCAATGGGCATTTATCACATAGTGGTTTACCATTAGGTATACATATAAGTGCACCAAGTTCCATAATGGATTGATTAAAATCACCCGGCCTGTCCTTTGGCATAATCTCCCTTAGATCTGCTTCTAATTCCTTCTTTACACTATCTTTTGTTATATCATCATAGCTTCCAGCAACCCTTTTCATTACTCTTAATACATTACCATCCACTGCTGGTCTATTTATTCCAAAAGCAATACTTGATATTGCACCGGCAGTATAAGGTCCTATTCCAGGTAGACTTAGCAAGCTATCATAATCATTTGGAACAACACCATTATACTCATTCACAATAATATTTGCTGCCTTTTTAAGATTTCTAGCCCTATTGTAATAACCAAGCCCTTCCCATAATTTAAGTAATTTTTCTTCTTCTACAAGTGCCAAATCCTTTACTTCTGGTAATTCTGTTATAAATCGTTCAAAATAGAATTTCACTGCTTCAACCCTTGTTTGTTGACACATAATCTCAGAAATCCATATATAATAAGGGTTAGGATTTTCCCTCCATGGTAGAATTCTTGCATTTAAATCATACCAATCCAGTAAAAATTCAACGGTCTTAGAATAATCATATTTCATCTATCGTTTATACCTTTCTATATCTTACATATTATAAAAGTCTCTTTGATATTTAGATTTCTCTTCTTATATAGAAAACCATCTACATAACACATCCTTATTCTATCTCTTTTTCCGTAACACTACAACTTATATTCTATTTCCAAATAAAATGTCAAGTTATTATAGATGAATATTAGACTGTCATGAGCAAAGATGAACTGAATATATATTATACAGCTTGATATAATACTAGTGTATTGAATGATCAATTGAAATTACTTCTCCTGACCATACCTTCTTACTGGTCCATGTCTGCTCTTGTGAATCCCAAAATTCATCCGTTGGTAAAAGACCAAGTGGTATGAAAAACGTCATGCATAGATATAGACTACCAACACTGATATAACCTTCAGCTAAATTAGGCTGATTTCCATATACCCCTGGCAACAACCAACCATTATTGTCAAACATTGTTTTAGGTTCCATCACCTTGTTCATCACTGCTGTTAAAGCACATCTAACTTGCCCTCCAGACAAATTAATTGGTAAGAATTTTTCTAAAGCAGCTTGACTTAATAACTGAAATGCTCCAAATCGATACACCACTGAACGCCCTATAATTGGATAAGTCCCATCAGGAGCAATCATTCGTTCTAGAATTGCTGCATATCTCGATGCTCTATTCTCCTCTACACTCCTTAACTCAGTATATTTTCCTTCCTTGGCAAAAGTACGTAATATGTCAACATACATTGGATGAATCACAAAGCTATTGTAATAATCCCATTGAAAATTAGGCCCATCACCATAGATGCCATCTCCCATATACCAACCTTCAAACATATTAATTGCATACTCAATACGAACCCTGTCATATTCTTTATCGCCAATTGAATAAAGTGCAGTTTCCACCATTGCCGAAAAAAACAACCAATTAGTAGCACAAGGAGTTATTATACGAGATTTTTTTAGCGCCTTAATTATATTAGATTGTATATGTGACTCCAGTTTGAAAAACAATTGTTTCGGTGCACGTACTAAGGCAAGTGCAAGAAATGCAGTATCAACAAGAGGTTGTCCCCCCTCCTCACCAAAATTCATATAGTCTGTTGACTCTGGATTTGTTGCCATTTCCATACATTGTCCTACTAAAATACGGTATTTATCTTGTAATAATTTTTCTTCTCCTTGTAATCCTTCTAACTCTAACCATGGTGCTATACCACAAACTGTTCGTCCAAATGCCTCTAATAATATGAAACTTTTTCTATCATTATGAAACTCAAGTGGAATCGTCTCTTTTAATTTTCCAAGACTAAGATTATATAATACTGGGTCAGCAATTTTTAACATTGCAATAATCCATTCTTTTCTAGTATTCATCCTATTCATTACCTCATTTTTTGTTGCAATCTTTATTTGCCAAATCATTAATTATGTACCTAGTAATCGCAAAATTGCTTACCATTGTATCTTTACAAATTATACCATAAACCCAAAACATAATCACTTAATTTATGTGTTTCTCACAATTCATATTAGGAAGATTATCTATTTATTATTTACTAACTGTACTAGCAAACCACTTTTGTCTTCACAATCTTAATAGAAGATAGAAACAAAAATAAGGGCTAATATATCACAAACAATAAGTTTGCGACACATTAGCCCCTATATAATACAGTTTCCACTGTATCTCATAAAACTAGTATTATTTACTTTGGTAGAAGGATTTGATACTAGTTATTTATAAGCTATTTTTCTTTGTCCAACTCATTAGATTACGTAAGTTTGCACCTACTGTTTCTAATTCATGTTCAGACTCAATTCTTCTTTTTGCTAAGAAATTAGTACAACCGATTTGGTTTTCTAATAACCAATTACGTGCAAATACACCTTCTTGGATATCTTTTAATACTTGTCTCATAGCATTCTTAGTATCTTCTGTAATAATCTTTGGTCCTGTTATGTAATCACCATATTCAGCTGTATTAGAGATAGAATATCTCATACCAGCAAATCCATGTTCTGCGATTAAATCAACGATTAATTTCATTTCATGGATACATTCAAAGTATGCGCTTTCAGGTTCATATCCTGCTTCTACTAACACTTCAAAACCAGTTTTCATTAATTGTGTTACACCGCCACATAATACTGCTTGTTCACCAAATAAATCAGTTTCTGTTTCTTCTTTAAATGTTGTTTGTAATACACCTGCTCTTGCTCCACCAATAGCAAGTGCGTAAGCTAGACCAAGGTCATGGGCTTTGCCAGTAGCATCTTGATGAACAGCGATTAAGCAAGGAACACCTCTGCCTTCTAAATATTGGCTTCTAACTGTATGTCCTGGTCCTTTTGGTGCAATCATTAATACATCCACATCTGCTGGTGGCACGATTTGTCCAAAATGAATTGAAAAACCATGTGCAAACATAAGCGCATTCCCTGGCTCTAGATTAGGAGCAATTGATTCATTGTATAATTTAGCTTGTTTTTCATCATTTATTAAAATCATTATGATATCAGCTTTTTTTGCAGCTTCATCAGCTGTATATACTTCGAAACCTGCTTGCACAGCTTTATCCCATGATTTACTTCCTTTATATAAACCAATAATAACATTTGCACCTGATTCTTTTGCATTTAATGCATGCGCATGTCCTTGACTACCGTATCCAATAACAGCTATTGTTTTACCTTCTAATAATGATAGATTACAATCTTCTTGATAAAATATTTTTGCCATTTCTTAATCCTCCTAATTTCTTTGTAAATATAAATAATAAAAAGTGAAAACACTTTTTGTATTATTGTCTTTCCATGTAATATTTTTCTTTAGTTATTTAAATTACTAAAGCCGTTCTTTAAATAACAACGTTCGGACTACCGAACGTTATATTTTATTATAGCATTTCTAATCTTCTATGTAACTTTTTTCATCAACAGAGCCTCTTGCAAGTCCTGTAATACCTGTTCTAACCAATTCCAAAATTTTAAAACCTTCAAGTAGATTAATAAAAGCATCTAATTTTTCTTGATTACCAGTTAATTCTATCATTAATGATTCCATAGCAACATCCACAATTTTAGCACGGAATATATCCGCTACCGCAATTATTGCTCCTCGTTCTTTCACATTAGCATGTACTTTAACAAGAACAAGTTCACGACATACAGATCCACCTGGTAATAATTCTTTTATTTCTCGTACATCTTCTAGTTTTTCCAATTGCTTAGTTATCTGCTCAAGAATTTGATCATCTCCATTAACAACAACTGTCATTCTTGAATATGCTTTATCCTCTGTTTCACCAACTGTTAAACTATCAATATTAAAACCTCTTCTACTAAATAGACCAGATACACGGCTAAGTACACCGGCTGTATTATCTACTAGTATTGATAATACCATTTTTTTCATATTAACACCGTGCCTTTCATAATGGAAAAATTAATATGCATTTTGTTAAGTGGATATTCGCAATTACTTGCTCATAAATTAATACTTACTACGCAAGTATAAATTTAAATTGTTACTATTGTATCAATATGACTCTGAATTGTCAATGATGAAAATAATTTTTTCAATTTTCTGAAATACTTTTTATATATTTAGAAAATTAGTTATAAAATGTTTCATTATGACAAAACTATCTATTTCCATCTATTATAGTGCTAAATAATAAGAAGTAGACCTATATTTCTTAAAAAACCTGTTTTTAAGAAACCTCTACTTAATATTACATATCTCCTTTTTAACCAATTATACTGATTTAACCTGGAAAATAAGTATATAACTCTTTTTTCTGGAAAGGATATTTCATTCTCATATATATCATAAAATTCTCTAGCTTGAATTATTGTTTTATTTAAAGCTTCTTTTTGTACTTTCAAAGTTAGGAGGCTTTTTTTAACATAATCATTAAAGCTCTTATTTCCAACAACATTTCCACCATGTTGTCTATATTTTATGGTTGGTTCATCTAGATAGCAAATATGACCAAATGTTGCTGCAATACATGCTACCCACCAGTCATGAAACCTTGCTTTCTGTGGAATAATTTTAATTTTTTCCATTAAACTACCATTAAACATTACACTGCAACCAATAAACTTATTTTCCATCATAATTTGATTAATTTTAATTTTACTGGGATTTAATCCATTGGATTTAAAAAATGAGGAAGATATTTCGTTTAAATTCTCATCCACAACTAAAACATCAGTAAATGCAGCCACTGGTACTTTGCTTGTGTATTTCTTTTCACATTTCTTAACCAAATTGAGTGTTTTTTCTATTTTGTCATTCAACCATACATCGTCTTGATCACAAAACATATAATATTCGTCTCCACATACGTTGTCATCAAAGGAAGAGATTCTTTTCATACCTTCTAAGAAATTAATTGTAACCCCTTTATTCTTTTCATTCTTATGAAGAAATATCTTACCTTTGTACTTCCTTACATACTCGTCAACGATAGGTAGAGTAGAATCCGAAGAACCATCATCACATATTAATAATCTCCAATTGGTATAAGTGTTTTCTATGATGGAATTAATTTGTTCCTTCACATATTTTTCACCATTATAGGTAGCCATTACAATATTTACTCTATCCATATTAATCTCCATTCATTCTACCAATACAACGCGTAGGGCGTTAACACATAAACAAAGTGAATTGATTTTCAGTTCACTTTTTCCCCTTTCTATTTATCCCAATAGCCCTGGTTCATACTTAATTTTTTAACAACTGTAAGAGGTAGTTTTTTGTAGTTTCTTCCGAATTTATAGCCTAAATATTTGAAGCCAGATTGGATTATAAATTCTGGAATTAAATATGCCTTTTTATGATCAATCAAATATGATATCGTACTTTTAACGAATTTAATTCCTTCTGTTTCTGATTTTACATTAGCAAATATAAATGAATATTGTTCTTGTGATACAGCGAGATCAAAATTACGTTTAAACTGAGCTATATTTGTATATTCATGTGAATGATATACTTTAGCTTCTGCTGCATATGCAATTTTATAATTGTTTTTTATTATATAATACGCCATTATCATATCTTCATTAAATATTGTTTTTTTTGTAAAACCACCTAAACTTTCATATATCTCTCGTTTGTATGCAGCACATACATTAGAGCAAAAGTATGTTTTAATTCCTAGCGTATCTAGATCTTTCTTAGACTTAATAGTACTTGTCTTAGGATAATTAAAGCTTCTACTATATTTTTCAAGAATACTTGATTTAGCACTCGGTAATTGCCTTGCATACGCACATGCAACCTCCTCATTATATAGTGGTTCAATCAATGATGAGATTAATTTATTATCACTAGGTATGGCATCCTGAGTCATAAACATAATAATATCTGCACTTGATAAACTTGCACCAAAATTCCTAGTGCCACCATGATCAAAATCCTTCTTATCAATATCAATAATTGTAATTTTACATGTAGAATTACTTAATCCATTTATGTATTCTAAGGATTTTAAAGTTTCATTTGTTTCTTTTTTACAATTAGAATCTATTGTGTGTAGCAAAAATATATTACTTGGCAATATATTTTGTTCCATAATTCTATCAATTAATTGGTTTAATTTCTCATCAGGTTTATATATAGGTATTATAAGATCTAGAGTATATTGGTTTGTCATATAATTTCCTTTCTGTTTTCTTGGATAATTGGGCAATTGCGAAACGTCTAAAATGACAATATTTCATATGTGCTATATAAAATCCGCCAATTACCTATTATTGGATAATTTGTAAATTCAACATATATTAAAATTATGATACTAGTAGATTATTACACTGTCAAGCGACAATCCCTTAATTATTATGACAATGGTTAATATTTGCTGATTTATAATAAATTGGAAAGTTTTTCTTGCTTTTTTTTGTCTAAACATGTAAAATCAAAAATAGCAAAGGGGGCATGTTTATATTATGCCCTATTTTCGGTTGAGTATTTGTATTGATGTACAGACAAGGAGGATTTTTCATGAGACACATATTAAAACCAATTACTAAGAAGAAAGTAACTATTAGTAAAATTAAAAATTTTCGATTGATATCCATAAGAACTAAATTTGCTATTTTATTTATTACATGCATTTTTATTACACTTTTTATTTATACCGTAGCTTTAATACCAAGGTTTAAAAATAGCATAATAAAAACAACTAATGAAAGTATGCTCAACTTAATAGATCTATATAACAATAATATTGAACAATCTATTAATTCTATCAATGAATCTATGGCTAAAATAACAGGCTCCATGGATGTAGCATTAGCACTTACAAATAATACATCTTCCACCACAATGAAAGTAAAGTTCATGCTCTCTCAATATATACAAAGCAATTCAAATCGTGAATTTGCTTATATTGCAGATAAGGAAGGAAATATCATAATAAATTCACAAGAAAATAGCACTCTTACCAACATAGGTACAGAAGAGTTTTTTACTAAAGTAATTGAAACAAAGTCTCCTTCACAAAGTAGTATAACTGTCTCGCCTGCCTCATTTGATAATGTTATTATGTACGCAGTTCCAATAAACGACGGTGAAAATCTAATAGGTGTCTGTGTTACAAGCATCAAGCTTAATGAACTAGATAGCATCATTTCTCAAATGTCAGTACCAGGAGTTAAATCTAGCTATGGTTATTTATTAGATAGCAATGGATATATTATTAGCCATCCAAAGAAAGCTATGATCGGTAGTCTTACAGATAAAGAAATTCATCTAAATGTGATTGCTGATATTAACAATGAAAATCATGAAAGTAAGATAGACTCTTTTAAAGATAACGGAAATACGATATATACTTCTTATCATGTTTCTGACATAAACCAATGGACTTTGGCCTTAACAGCCGACGAAAGAAATATCTTAACAGAAGTAAATTCAATACAAAACACAGCAACTTTTATTTGTTTTGTTTTGCTAATCGTTGTATCAATAATGGGTTATTACTTAGCTGATACTATTACAAAGCCTATTACATATATCACTAATATTATCACGAAATTATCAAAACTAGATTTTTCAGAAGATAGTCATTTAAGTAAACTAGCTAAGAAAAAAGATGAAACAGGTGATATGAGTATTGCTATTTATAAGATGAGTAATACAATGAAAGAAGTAATAAGTAAAATTAGTAATTCCGCAATGGACATTCGTACAAATGCTGATGAGCTTAATATTATTATGAATACTGTTAATAATAATGCTAGTGAAAACTCAGCTACTGCACAGGAGATGGCTGCCGGTATGGAAGAAACCGCTGCAACAACTGTTGCAATCACTGAACATATTTCTGATATTATAAATGCATCCTCCAAAATCAGATTAGAAACCACGGAAGGAGCAACTTTATCAAACTCCTTAATACATACTGCATCTGTGTTAAAAACAGATACTTTAACTGCAAAAGAAAAATCAACTACTCTTTATTCTAATATAAAGCAAAAATCAGTTGATGCCATTGAGGAGGCAAAGGCTGCAAATAAAATTACTGAATTTACAGAAACTATAATGGAAATTGCTGATCAAACAAGTCTACTTGCACTCAACGCTTCCATTGAAGCTGCAAGAGCAGGGGAATCTGGAAGAGGTTTTGCAGTAGTAGCAAATGAAATTGGTAAGTTAGCATTACAATCTGCTCATGCTGTAACCAACATTACTTATGTTGTAACCGAAGTTGCAAATGCTGTTACAAATATGTCAGATTGTCTCATTGAAGCAATCGAATTTTTTGATAATTCCATTAATAAAGATTATCTAAATTTCATTAATGCAAGTGAACAATATAATAAGGATGCTATAACTATTAATGAAACAATGGACACTATAAATACTTCTATCTCTTTACTAGTTTCAAGTATCGAGGGCATCTCCACTTCAATTTCTAACATAAATATAACCGTAAATCAAGCAACATTAGGTGTTAGTGATATTGCAGATAAAAATACAGGCATAGTTAGCCAAACCTCAAAAACCTATGATATGGTGCAGCAAAATCTTACCTACTCAAAGACCTTACAAGAAATTGTTTCCATGTTTCAATTGTAATATATGTAATATTAGTAATACATGATTTGATATAAATGTAATAGACCCCCCTCACTCATTTTTTACTATGAGTGAGGGGGGTCTATTATAATCTAATTGAAATGTAACCTAATTTGTTTTTGGTCTAGCATCAAAAGTAACAGTTAATGTTTTTTCTACGTATTCACCATTTTCAATTCTTTTAACAGTAAGTTTTCCTGTAGAACCAGCCTTTGTAAAGCTTAAAATATCTTGTAAATCTTCTATTGTACTAACTGGTGTATCATTTACACCTACTATTATATCACCAACTTTAACTCCTGCTTCCTCTGCTGCAGAACCTTTATTCACTTCACCTATAAAAAAGCCAACTGGCATATTATATCTCTCTGAATCAACAGTTGTTACATTTCTACCAGCAACACCTAAATATGCTTTATCTTTATCTGCTAATGTTTCACGATTCATTAATTGATTAATAATTGGTATAGCATCAGAAATTGGGATTGCATACCCAATGCTTTCTACCGTTTCATCTACATATTTTACTGAATTTATTCCAATAACTTCACCTTTTGCATTAAGTAAAGCCCCACCACTATTTCCTGGGTTTATTGCAGCATCTGTTTGCAATACATTGAGAGTTACATTATCAACTGTTACCTCTCTATCAAGAGCACTTATATAACCTACTGTGATTGATTGACCATATCCAAGTGCATTACCTATTGCTATAGCCATCTCCCCTAACTTGATTGAATCAGAATCACCAAGAGTTGCTATTTTTATTTTATCTAATGTATCATCTTCTAAATCGTTTACATTTACTGATAAAACTGCTAAATCAGATCCTGGGGCAGTTCCTTTAATTGTTGCAGTAACTGATTTATCATCTACAAATACTACATTTACAGTAGTTGCATCAGATACTACGTGGTTATTTGTTACAATAAGTATTTCTGAATCATTTTGACCTATTATTATTCCAGACCCGCTTCCTTCAGTTTCTTGGCTATAAGGTCTTCCAAATATATCTTGATTAGTGTTAGTTACGACTGAATTAATAGCAACAATAGAAGGCATTACATTCTCTACCACAGTAGTAACATCATTTGTAACATTACCTGACCCAGTATTGGTAGGAAGAGTTTCCACATCATCATTAGAGTTTGTTCCTTCAACATTATCTAATTCATTTACATTCTGACCGATACTAGAAGTTTTATCATTATTCTTATTTGCTAAATAATTAACCCCTTGGAATGATATTCCTGCAACTACACCAAAAATACAAGCACTACATAAAACAGCTACAAACTTTTTAGAAACTCTTTTTTTCTTTCTTGGTTTCTCATCAATTATAATTGATTTACTATTGTTTATCTCATCGTTATATGAATTTGATGTATTTGAAATGATTTCTCCTTCCATATATACATTTTTATTTAATGAATCGCTATTGTTGTATTCGTGGTTGTTATTTTCATTTCTATTTAATTCGTTATTCATATATATTTCTCCTTTCAAACTGTAATCATCTTTATTTGTTGAATTCAGTTTATCAAGAAATTATGTCCACTTTGTGATTTATTATTGAAAAAACAATGAAGATTTTTTTGATTAATAATTACCTAATATTTTCAAATCTACTGCTTCTTCTTTTATACCAAGCAATGCATTTTTCACTCCTGCATCTTCTAAATTTCCTTCAAAGTCTACAAAAAAACGGTATTCAAAATTTCTACCTTCTAAAGGTCTTGATTCTATTTTCGTCATGTTTAAATTATTGTATATAAAATGAGAAAGCATATTATACAATGAGCCACTGGTATGAGGCAATTCAAAACATATACTTATTTTATTTGAATTTTTTAAGTATATTGGTTTATTGGATATTATAATAAATCTTGTGGAATTGTTGTGCTCATGATTAATACAGGTTTCTAATACTCTAAGTCCATAACATTCTGCCGCTTTCATACTTGCAATGGCTGCATTACTAATATCATTCTCGGCAACCACTCTTTTAGCACTATCAGCTGTACTCACAGATTCAACTGGCTTCATATTCTCATGCATTTTCAAATATTTAGAGCATTGCATTAATCCTTGAGAATGTGAAAACACTTGCTTTATATCTGATAATTTTGCGTCTTTTAACCCTAACAACGCGTGTTCAACTTTTATTACATGTTCTCCAATGATATAATTATCAAATTCTACAAGAAGATCATAAATATCAGCAATTCCACCTGTAGATGTATTTTCTATAGGCATTACACCATATTCTGCTGTTCCATCTTTAATTAATTCCATAATATCACGAAATGTTTTAGCATAAATAGGAGAAATAGGCTTTTTAAAGAACTCTTCCATCGCTTGTTCTGTATAAGAACCTTTGTCACCAAAACAAACTACTTTCGTTTCCTTATTAGTCTGTATCTCTTCTATTTCTACAAAAGATATATCAGATTCATTCTTACTCAATAAACTGTATTGTAGTTTTCTACTCATGGACATGATTTGTGTAAATAACTCCTGTACCCCGTGCTTATTAAAATCATTACTAGCCATTTCTCCAAGAGCTGTCAATTTACTAATTTCTCGCTCCCTGTCTAGTATTTTTTTTCCTGTTTGTAATTTGTACATAGCAACATCTTTTGCTAGTAACATTCTCTCTTCAAATAAAGCTACTAACTGTTTATCAATTTTATCAATTTTTTCTCTGCTTTGCTGTAAGTCTATCATATATTACTCCTTAAATTATATTCTAATCCCTCGTAGATCTCATATAGATACGATAAAGACCCAAAAGAAATAATTACATCCTCTTCTTTTGCAATTTCATAAGCTAGTTCTATACCTTTTAATACATTACCAGCATCAATTACATGTTCACAATATTTCTTTGCAACATCTGCTAGGGTAGATGATAATAACCCCCTTTTATTATTAGGAGTTATAGTTATTATATGGCTGGCTAATTTGGCTGTAATTTTAAGTATACTTTCATAATCTTTATCTCCTAATACTCCGATTATGTATACAATTTTTTTATTAGGAAAATAAGTTTTAATATTGTCTGCTAAAACTCTAGCAGCATCTTCATTATGTGCCCCATCAACAATAAAGAATGGGTTCGTTTTTATTATTTCAAACCTTGCTTTCCATCTTGTGTTCGAAAGGCCATACCTTATATCATCCTCTGTAATATGATACCCCTGTTGTATTAATTCTTCTACAGCTAAAACTGCTAAAATACTGTTATATAACTGATTGGTACCTAATAAGGATATGTGTAAGTTTAATAGTTTATCATAATTAAAATAAGAACCACTCATATCTTGTTTTATTATTTCAATTCTATTTAGGTCAATTTCTTTATAAGTAGATTTTTTATCACTACTTACCGTTTGTAACACTGTTGTAACACCTTTATTCTGACTATATGAAACAACAGGAATTCCATTTTTAATGATTCCTGCTTTCTCCATAGCTATTTTTTCTATGGTATCACCGAGAAAATTCATGTGATCCATGCTAATTGAAGCTATTACGCTGCATAAAACGGTTGAAATTACATTAGTGGCATCAAGCCTACCACCAAGTCCTACTTCAAGAACAACTACGTCACATTGCTTATTAACATAGTGCAAAAACGATAGGGCTGTTTCAACTTCAAATATAGTGGGATGACTTTTACCATTTTCCACCATTGTATCACATACTTTTTTTATTTGACTTACTCCTATAGCAATATCATCTTTACTTATATAATTAGTTTCTATAGTACCATTTTCACCATGTCTTGTGGTTATTTGTATTTTTTCTTCATAACATAAAACACTAGGGGATATGTATCTTCCCACTTTGTAATTTGCTGCTGCAAGTATTGTAGCTATGTAAGCTGCTGTAGAACCTTTTCCATTTGTCCCTGCTACATGAACAAATTTTAATTTGTTTTGAGGATTTCCCAGTCCATTTAATAGATGAACCATATTCTCTAAACCAAGTACACTTCCTAATTCTTCTGTGTATTTTAAAAAATCCATTGCCTCGTGGTAAGTCATTTCGCTACGCTCCATAATCTGTAAGTATTACTTTTTAAAATATTATATCATAGAAATGTAGTTTGTCAAAGTAAGCTTAACTAAACTAAAGTGATAAAGTATTAAGGTAACTTACCAAAGTTGATTAGAATATTTATTTACTTAAATAAGAATTATCCTTTAATCATTATTTACTTTTATTAAATACATAGTTTTATTAACAATGTAGATAATAAGATTATGAAACGAAAATTAATAGATTTTTTAGTATGCGGCTTATGTGGTTGGTGCATGGAATGTTTATGGACTGGTCTTCATTCTGTAATATCACATAAAGATAAAAAATTATTATGTAGGACTTCTGTATGGATGTTTCCAATCTATGGTATGGCCGCTTGTTTAACTCCTATTTGCAATAAACTTAAGAACAAGAACGCTTTAATAAGAGGAGGTGTCTATACTTTTTGCATTTTCATAACAGAATTTGTGACTGGGCTTATTTTAACAAAATTTAAAGCGTGCCCTTGGGACTATAGTAAAGCAAAATTAAATTATAAGGGAGTAATAAGACTTGATTATGCACCTGCATGGTTTTTGGTAGGTTTATTTTATGAAATGCTATTAAGTCAAGTGACTCCTAGTAAAAGCACATAAAGTGATTACAGCTTTTAAGGTACTTTCCTTTATTCAAGAGATCTGATATAATAAAATGCAAACACTCATTTACTGACTTGGAGGAAAATTATGTTAAAAGCTGTATTATTTGATATGGATGGTGTACTAGTAGATAGCGAAATTCTTCATTGCAAAGCTGCTGTTTTAACTTTGAAAAATTTAGGAGTTGATGTGTCTTTTGAATATTGCTTTGGCTTTGTCGGTTCCACAACAACACATATGATGCAAACTATTATTAAAGATAATAATTTAACATGTACAGATTCTTGGCTACTATCTCTCTATAATCAAACAAAGAAAAAACTAATCGATGAAATTGGCTATGATAAAATTCCATTTACAAAGGAATTAATAATCCATTTACATTCCATTGGACTAAAACTTGCTATTGCGTCTTCTTCTTCCCTAGAAGATATTACATATGTAACAAAAACATTTGGAATCTATGATTATTTTCATAAAATTGTTAGTGGAGCATTTATTAAAAATCCAAAACCTGCTCCTGATATATATGTTATGGCTGCTAGGGAACTTGGTGTAGAAATAAATGAATGTATTGTAATTGAAGATTCCTATAATGGAGTTACTTCTGGTAAATCAGCTGGTATGCCAGTAATCGGATTTATTAATAAGAATTCAGGGAACCAAGACTTATCAAAAGCAGATATGCTTATTGAGGGTTTTGAAGAAATAGATTATAATTTTATTAACAATGTTTACAATCGCTTTCACAACATTCCATTAACTATTACTACAACGAATAAACTTATTATTAGAGAATTATCCGAATCAGATATCCCCTCACTCTACACTATTTTAGAGAAACCCGAGACGAAAAAATACCAAACATATTCATTACATTCTCTTGATTCTTTTGTAGAAGAACAAAAAGCATATATAAATAATGTCTATAAATTTTACGGTTATGGGTTATGGGGTGTATTTCTAAAAGAAAACAATGAATTAATTGGAAGATGTGGAATTGGGTCTCAGATGATTGATGGTAGGGAAGAATTTGAATTGGGTTATGAACTGGATCCAAACTATTATGGTTTAGGATACGGTTATGAAAGTTGCAAAGCTATAATTGATTATTCATTTAATCAATTATATATAACTAGAATTGTGGCTAGAATTCATTGTGACAATATTCACTCCATAAATTTAGCTATAAAACTTGGAATGAAACAGGAAAGTTCTATTAACAACACAATACTCTTATTTTCCATAGAAAAATAATTGACACCTTTTTATTTTAGAATTAGACTTACTATAATTTAATTAATCCTTAAAGGAGGGAGAGGCTACTATTAGCAGATAAGTATGGAACAATCTCGTAATACAAAACAAAAACAAATATTATTAAATATTTTAAAAGATTCTCGCCATCCAATGTCTATTAATGAAATCTATCAAAAAATAATCTTAGAAATTCCCAATATAGCGAAATCTACTATATATCGAAATATTGATAATCTTATAAAACACAATTTGATAAACAAATATTATCTTAAAGACAATGAACTATATTATCAAATAAAAGGTTCTACCCTAGGTCATAAACATTACTTTATTTGTGATAATTGTGCTAGAATATTTGACCTTCCTATATGTCCAATCCATGAAATTGAACATGCCATGGAAAAAGACGGTTTCTCTGTAACAGAGCACTATATTCAATTAAATGGCATATGTAAAGATTGTATAAATATAAAACGAGTAGATTAAATTATCTACTCGTTTTATATTAAATAAGTTCATAAATGACAACTCACTCTACATAATAAAGTAATTATAAATTACTTATGGTGTAGTTGTAGTTTTAGCTCCAGGAGTTGTTGTTGTGCCTGTTCCTGTACCATTATTAGTACCTGTACCATTATTAGTTCCTGTGCCATTATTAGTTCCTGTGCCATTATTAGTTCCTGTACCATCAGTTCCATTACCAGGCATAGTTGTAGGCATTGTGGTTGGCATAGTTGTATTACCTACTCCTGGTGTTGGTGTTGTTCCCGTTCCTGTTCCATCATCTGATGTACAAGCAGTAAAAGTTAGGAATGTTAAGCAACATATAGCCATTAATACATATAATCTCTTTTTCATGAGACTCCTCCTATTAAATGTTTTAACTTTACTTGCTTAGTATTCCTCTATTAATAAATATTTATACGTTATCGAATGGATGAATTTGTATTTTATTTTTTTGAATTGCACTTATATTTTATAATTAGCTAAAATCCACTTATCTCTCTCTCTTCAGCATAAATGAATTTATCATTTCATCTTAAATATAATATATTTAATCAATTAGACCTTAAAAATTCTGTCATGTTATTACGATACTTTTTGGGCAAGTTATTTCGTTGTAGATTATAATTTTTTCTTTCTTTGATTGCAATTGAATCAAAGAATGTTTTCCATAGAAGAACATAATCCTCTTCCTCTTCTGTAGTTTCCATTAATTTTTTAATATCTACTTCTTCTGTTTTAATATATATATATCCGTAACCGCTACGATGGATTATTGCTGTACTTCTACCTTCATCGTATATTATAAAATCCTCATTAGATAATCGATTGGCAAAATGTTCTGCTATGGATCTGATAATATCATTGCAAGGCTTTATTTTAGCCACTAATATATGATTCTTCGTTTCTAAAAATCTAACGAATCCTAAGAAATGATGTCTTTCTCTATTAAATTTACGGTCTAGATCCAATAAATTCATAACAGCATCATTGGTTAAATGGTTTATAACATTTCGTCCAATTGAAAAACCCTGTATTAGAAAACGATATATAATATCAGCTTTATAGATAGAATCAGAACAAATCCCATTACATACCATGTTATATGCCTCATTTGATATTTTTTGTTGTATTGATCTAGCAACTTTTGTAGCTTTTTCCTCATCTGATATAACATAAATATAATCTGAAAATAACTCCATAGAATATCCTAATTCAGAATTTGTCTTCATATCTAATCTTATATTATCATGTCCATATCTTGATTCCCAAGCATCATAGATAGCGGTGAAAATACTTTCAATGCTGTCTTCACATATATAAATCCTTTTATTTTTCATACAACACCTCTAGAACTATGAAAAGTTGTTATCATATCATTCATAGCATTATGGTTGTTAAAATTAATATCATCAAACAATGATAATTGCTTATAACTAATTTCACCACTGATTCCTAAGGGAAGTCTTTCTTTTACACTAATTAACTGATTTGTAATAAAATTCTCTTCTATATTGATTTGATACATCATCTTCCCACTACAAGTGATAAAATAAATAGCTCTTTTTAACACCACACCAATTTTTTTAAGATCTTCAAATCTCAAATTACCATTCTTTCTTGCTGTTATAATCCTCTTGGCAGATGTTACTCCAATCCCTGGAACTCTTAATAAGGTATAGTAATCCGCCTTATTAACTTCAATGGGAAAGGTGTCCAAATGCCCAAGTGCCCAATTACATTTTGGTTCTAATAATATATTAAAATTAGGCCTTTCCTGTGATAATAATTCACC
>JAEWHU010000138.1 GCA_023387635.1 Bacillota bacterium | reverse complement strand
GAATAAAGCAGCCGAATTATTAAGAGCAACGACTTTACCAATTCAAAATATTAGTAATTATGTAGGATATGCCGATAGTAATTATTTTGTAAAACTATTTAAAAGTGTATATGCTGTTTCACCTAGTGGGTATCGAAAATCATCGCCAGCCAAAACGCACCATACAAGAGTGGATTGTGCTCATCCACATCCTTTCTAAAAATTTTTTAAAATAAAAAGAGACCGTTCATTCTCAGATTAGCAATGTTTCTAAAGAAACTTCTGAAAATGAACGGTCTCACGTTGTGTTTTTATTTAGTTGAATAATGAATTCCTTGTATCGCTCGCGATACATTAATATTATTTCCGATGTAGTAATACCACAGTCTCCACATGCTCCGTCCATGGGAACATATCAACCCCATATGCTTCTTTTGCAGCATACCCTTTTTTTCTAAAGTAAGCTAAATCTCTAGCAAGTGTTTCTGGATTACAGGATATATATACAACTTTTTGAGGTGCTAATGTAGCTACAGAGTCCATGAATACTTCAGTTGAACCACTTCTTGGTGGATCCATTACAACAATATCTACTTTTTTACCTTGCTCTGCAAGTTGTTTCATAAAGTCACTAGAATCACATTGATAAAAAGTTGCATTGGTGATATTATTTCGTTTGGCATTAAAGATTGCATCTCTTACAGCATCTTTATTTAACTCTACACCAATTACTTCTTTTACATATGGACTAGCAATTAAGCCAATGGTGCCAATACCACTATAAGTATCAACTAAAGTTTCTTTGCCAGTTAATTTGGCTAATTCTAGTGCTTTACTATATATTTTTTCTGTTTGTACTGAATTCACTTGATAGAATGATTTCGAGGATATTCTAAAGGTACAGCCTAATAAACTATCTTCTATAAAACCTTTTCCATACATAACTTTTTCTTGATCGCCAAGAACCACACTTGTTTGTCTATCATTAACATTATGAATAATTGTAGTTATCTCAGGATGGATTTTTAATAATGCTTTTACAAAATTATTCTTTGACGGGAAAATAGAAGATGCTGTTACTATAACAACCATTATTTCTCCACTTGTAAAACCTCTTTTAATTACTATATGTCTTACAAAACCGTATCCTGAATCCTCATCGTAGGATTTCATCTTAAATGACTTCATTAACACACATATTGTCTTAATTATTTCATTTGCCTTAGCATCTTCAATAAGACATTTCTCAACTGGTACTACTATATGAGTTCCTGCTTTATAAACACCTGATATTATTCCTTGTTTGCTATGAGATATAACAGCGTGAACTTTATTACGGTAATGATATGGGTGTTCCATTCCTATCATATCTTTTACTTTACAATAGTCTTTTAATAAAGTTTCTAGCCTATTTCTCTTCATTGCTAATTGCTTTTCATAAGGAATATCTTGATAACTGCATCCACCACATTGCTTTCTATATATGCAAGGTTGTCCAATCATATTTGTAGTTGGCTCTTTTCTACCCTTTTTACTAGCTGGTTTCTTTCCATATCTGTCACTACTTTTTTTATCAAAGTCTTTATCTATACCTGTAAAATTACCATTGTTTTTCTTATTATATACTTTACTTACACCGTTATATTTATCAGTACTTTTCTTATTGTTCACTTTACCCACACCTTCATACTTACCAGTGTTCTTTCTATCATTTTCTTTACTTACAACTTCATACTTATCCGTATTTTTTTTATTATAATCTTTCTTCACGGATTCGCTATGAAATCTATCTCTTTTCTTATAGTTACTATTACTTTTCTTTAAATCCATATGTTTTCTCCAGTCATTTAGAGCTTATTTTATTATTAGTTTAATTCATTATTATCAAACTAGTTACACATATCACCAATATAATTATATAATGAATTCATATTAAAGTTTAAACAATAATTCTTCATTCTATCAATTATTATTGTTTTAGCTTGAATTCTAAAACATATCTAATAATTTTACCAAACATAAGTATATCAGAATTTCACTTATTTTCAATAAAAATTATATTTATATAAAATAGAACTTATTCCTAATGATACAGCTCCACGAAAGAGAGACAGATTTGCTTTCAAATCTGTCTCTCTTTCGTTCTTTATTAAAATCCTACATCCCACTTCCAAGCAAATTATTCCTCTTTGACAACATCCTTTGCTTTTACTAAATCTTTTAACTTATCTTGCCAATTAAAATATCCTATATCAATATATTCTTCATTAATCAACTCTGAAAGATAAAGTGTATCTAACTTTGCATAAAAATCTTCCATACTTGACTGGAACACATGGATTAATATCTCGTACTGATTTAGCTAGTGTGAATCCACCATCTTTACTCGCATTAGAATTAATCAATCCTGCAATTACTAATTTTCTTAATATCTTTTTTAAATAGGAATCTGACACATCTAAAATTTGACTCATGGTATAACTCTTAATTGGTTCGTGGTTCTTTTGTAGAGCTAACATGAGTACAACATAAATGCCTTGTTCAATACTCTGAATTGGTGTTGGTTGCATTCACCACTCTGATTGCCTTTTGCAACTCTTGCAATAATTATTTTAATTTAAATCTCGCCATTAGATTTGTTAACTCTAAAGAAATGGCATGTAAATCTTGTGCAGATACTGATATTTGCTCCATATTACCGGTCTGCTGTTCTAGGGAGGAAGCAATTTCTTCTGTTGATGAAGTGGATTGTTCTGTAATTGTTGAGATACTTTCAATTGCACCAACCACTTCATTGGTATGAGAATCTATGTCTTCTATACCCGCTATTAAGATTTGAATTTCCTTAATTATATTAGATACGTTACTATCAATGGTATGAAAAGATTCTCCTGTCTCCTTAGATACTTGTTCCGTTTTTTCTATGGTTTTCGTACCAAGTAACATATACTCATTCGTCATTGCTATGGATTGTTTTACTTCTTCAACTATACTTTCTATCATTACAATAGAATTTGACGTTTCTTCTGATAACTTTCCAATCTCTTCTGCAACTACAGAGAAACCTTTCCCATGTTCACCAGCTCTTGCACTTTCAATACTTGCATTAAGTGCTAATAATTTGGTTTGTTTCGCTATGTTCTGAATTACAGTTGTTATATCTGTAATTGATTCTGATTTTAAACTAAGTATATCAACTTGTTCTTTAATATTGTTTGTAACAATTGCATTTTCTCCAATTGCAGTCTGTAATTCTTTGATACATGTAGTTCCACTTGCATTTGCTTGTTTGGTTAATTCAATACTCTCTACCATTGCTCTTGTTCTGTTAGCTAAATCAACTATTTCATTAGCCAATCTAGTTAATTTATACAAACCTTCTTCTGCATTGATGGCAAGATCGGCACTTCCCATTGCTAATTCCTCCGAAGCCTTAGATATACTATCTGTTGCATACAAAGTTTCATTAAGAACTAATGATAATTTTTCTGAACTATGAGATACCACTTTTGAGTTCTTATTAATATTATCTACCATATCTATTAAAGTACAACGCATATTTTCTAATGCCGTATACATATCTCCAATTTCATCTTTACTTTTATGTACAAAGCTATTGGTAAAATCCCCATTTGAAAATGATTTCAAACTTTTTGACACCATGACGATAGGTTTTGTTATCTTTTTTGCAAAAAAGATAGCTCCTACTAAGGACAACGTCATGATTACTAAAGCAATTAGGAATGTTTCAAACAGGGTGTTTTTAATTTCTTCATTCATACTTTTTAGCGATATTCCTATATTTAATGCACCAGCTTGATTATCCCCATATATAATACTAGTTGATACATTATAAGCGCTATCACCGGTCGCTAATGATATTATTTGACCTTTGGTATATTGATTCGTTACAACATCTTCAACGTCCCCTTTTGATGTTGCATGGGAAATTGCATCCGTTTCATTATTTGTTTCATTGATTGCTATATTATCCGATACTATGATATTAGAATTTGCGTCGGATAGAGAGATATAGACAATATTTTCATTACTTTGCTCCTTTATCTCTTTAAATATTTCATGAAATTCCTCTAAATTAGTAATATTATCTTTTGATATTTCTCTTTTAATGTTAGTTATTAACGTGGTACCATCGTTTTCCATCTGCTTCGTTACAGTTCTATATACTTCATAGAATGAAACTGCCGTGAAAGATAGAGTACTGATAATTATTATAATAAAAACCATTGATAATATTTTCTTAGTTAACGTTTTGTTCATTATAAGCCCTCCTCACTTGTGTAACCATCCATATAACCTATCATTTTTACTAATTTAACAATACATTTTCATACATTTTTCTACATAATACATTATTTTTATACCAATGTAAACAGAAATATCTCAATATTTTACAAATAAATCTAATATACATATTAATCCTATAATCTTTCTATATTTTCACTCATTTTTAAAACATTCCATAATAAACTGATAGAAAATCTACAAATAATGTATTTGTCTTGTTTGAATGCAAAAAACAGTTGAAAAGTAATAATCCCTTTCCAACTGCTGTAGTTATTACTAATATTCTATTTTTTACCTTGTGTATTCTTTCTACCATTTTTAGTTGTATTATCTTTTCCTTTTTTAAGGGAACTATTTGTAGTTTTTTTATAACCACCTTCAGCTTTCTTAGTACCTGTAGCATTTTTTGAATTATTACCATTGCCAGATTTTGTAGGTTTATTAAATCTACTTTTCTTTTCCTTTAATGTACCACTAGCTGTCATCACTAATTTTTTAGCACCTTCACTACCAGCATTATCTGATTTATTTTTTTTCGCATTGCTTGGTCTTGGTACTTTAACGGATGGTACTGTTTGTTCCATTGGAAATGGATTGTCTATAACTTCATCTATTTTCTTTCCAATTAGTCTTTGAATATCTGTTAACATTTCCTTTTCATCAAAATCACAAAATGTAATGGCAATACCATCACTTCCAGCTCTTCCTGTCCTTCCGATTCTGTGGACATAGGTTTCTGCAACATCAGGTAAATCAAAATTAATTACATGAGTTAATCCATCTATATCAATACCTCTTGCCGCAATATCTGTAGCAACAAGCACTCTAACTTGGCCATCCTTAAATTCACTAAGAGCATCTTGCCTAGCCGTTTGAGATTTATCACCATGAATTGCTTTGGCATTTACCTTGGCATTGTTAAGCATTTTAACAAGTTTATCCGCTCCATATTTTGTTCTAGTGAATACTAAAACTGATTTTATTGATTTATCTTTTAATATATGAAGAATTAATCTTTTCTTATTCTCTTTATCAACATAATATAGAGACTGATTAATAGTGTTTACTGTAGTTGAAACAGGTGTTACTTCAATATGTTCTGGTTTTGTTAATATAGTACTTGCTAATCTAGCTATTTCTGGTGGCATGGTAGCGGAAAAGAAAAGTGTTTGTTTCTTCTCTGGTGTTTTAGCTATTATTCTCTTTACTTCCGTAATAAATCCCATATCAAGCATTCTATCTGCCTCATCTAACACTAATATCTTGATATCTTGTAAGGTAATAATACCTTGATTCATTAAGTCGTTTAATCTACCAGGCGTAGCAATTAATACATCAACACCGGATGCCAATAGATTTTCTTGTGGCTTTTGAGAAACTCCTCCAAATATTGCAAGACTTTTTATATCTACATATTTTCCATAAGTACAAAAACTTTCGTAGATTTGAAGAGCAAGCTCTCTTGTTGGTGTAATGACAAGTGCACGAATATGACCTTTTGCTGTATTAACTTTCTTTACTTCATTTAATATTTGTAACGTTGGTATTGCAAATGCTGCTGTTTTACCAGTCCCTGTTTGTGCACATCCTAAGATATCCTTACCTTCTAATATAACTGGTATTGCTTTTTCTTGTATTAATGTAGGTGTTTCATATCCTTCGTCTTCTAACGCTTTTAATATCTTATCTATAATATTTAATTCCTTAAATTGCATTCTTTCTCCCATCTTTTGGTTCATTTCCTATACAAAATCAAGATGTGATTGTTTCTTAACATGAATTCCTCTACATATTTATTAACAATAACACAATTATCTTCTTGATTTTCTTTTGTATTCATAAGCTACTCATTATAACACTTTCCCTTACAATTTACTAGGTCTTTTTATAAAGATAAAAAAATCTAGTAAATTGTATAAATTTTAAGGAGGGTTCTCCCCTCCTTAAAGTAATATATGTTTTTTCATATAGTAATGCCGTTGTACATCTGCCTATATTATTCCAAGTTTTCATCCACTACCGCTTATTCGTGAAGTCTCTGGGTGAAGAACAATTTATATCACACCACCATCTTCCAACTAGACAATGCCAACCAATTTTGTCTATCCTCATAATCCGGTAATATCTTGCCCACTAATCTCCAAAATGAGCGGTCATGATTTAGATGTACCATATGACACATTTCATGAACTACAACGTAATCAATCACTTCCATTGGAGCCATTGCAAGTTTCCAGTTGAAAGTTAATTCATACTTAGAATTACATGTTCCCCATGTGGTGGAATCGTCAACTATTCTAATTCCTCTTGGTTTTTCCTTAAAGTTCTTTTGATAAAAGCGTATTCTTCCTTCCACCAAAGCCTTGCATTTTTGATAATAGAATCTCTTAAGAGCTTGTTTCATTTTATCTTCTTCTAAAGCTCTTACATAAATATATAATTGATTGTTCTCAAACACTACCTTATCTTTTGTAAGGGTAGTATCCTCTGATATTATAATAGGATATGATTTACCAAGGTACAAAAACTTTTCACCATCATCATATACTTTTTCATGAGTTCCATTTAATCTTTGTTTTCTTTCATTCACCTTATCTAATAACCACTCCCAGTTATTCTCTAATAACTGAATAATTACTTTATCCTCTGTACCTCTAGGTGCTTCTACCGTCACTTGACCATATATATTAATGTTTATACTTAAAGTTTTCCTCTTTTTATAAGTTACATTATACTCTACTGATTGATTTAAAAATGTATAATTCATAATATTTTATTGCTCATGAACACTTTCTATCTTTTTTCTAACTGGCTGATTCTTAATCATTTCATGTTCTTCTTTAAGTTCATCATATAACTCTCTTGTAGTCCAGTGTTGATTCGTCTCGGTTAAAACTGCTTTATAATTAATTCTTCCAACTCCTGTTTTCTTAAGTCCCATTATTAACCCATCAATTTGTTTCCCACTTAAATTGACCATAACGAGCATCTCGTCATCTAACTCCTCGCCAGTATATATTTCATCCCTTGGTTCAATATCTTCTTTACCAGCAAGATAACCTATTGGTTGTAAATAATCTTCTTTTTTTATTTTTATAATACGTAATCCAAGTGGCATAAGTGCAGCCGTAGTTTTGATACTTCGTTCCCTATCATTAAAATTAAATAGTAATACTTTTGGTTTCATATATAAATCCTTTCTATATTCAATGTTATTAAGTAATTGCGAAACAATTGTTTTAAATGTAGTTATACTACTATATTTATAACTAAAGCACAGCATACAGTCCTTTAGTTTATACTATTTTATCATATAATAAGCATTGACACTAGTTTAAATTATAAGCTAATATTAATTTTTATGTCAAAAGTTAGATTTCACATATTGAACGATAAATAGCCGTAGAGATATTATTTAATAAATCTATCACCATTTAACAAATAAAATATGAGTCAATAAAAAATATAAGCCAATATAAAATCATTGAAATACAATCATTTACATCGGCTTATATATAATCTCTATTTATGACTTTGAACCACCTACTTTAACTAAAGATTTATCACCCATTAAGAAAAATGCTTCAATAAACATTAGTACACCTGTAATTATTAATAACCACTCAATTTTAATAATATCAGACATTGGACCAAACACTACCATTCCAAGAGGCATCATTATACTAGATATCATACCAAGTACTCCAAATACACGTCCCATATAATTTTCTTCTACATTCTCTTGTAGAAGAACTGTTGATGGTGTATTAAAGAAAGGCATTACAAAACCTGTCACACCCATTATAGCAGCATAGAGCCAAAATACAGGGATAACTCCAAGGGCAAAGGTAGATGCGCCAATCACCAAACAAGACAATGTCATGGTATGAATTCTATTTTTAAATCCACCCCATGAAGCCATAATAATACCTCCAATCATCATCCCTATGGAAAAAGTTATCTCTATTGTGGTAAGTCTCCAAACTTCATCACCAAAAGTTCTAGTTACTTGAAGTGGTGTTAAAAATGCTACTGGAGAGGCCAGTAAAAAAAAGATGGAGCAAAACAAAAAGAATTTTTTAATATAATCATGACTTCTGATATATTTAATACCTTCTGATAAATCATTAAAATAACTTACCTTATGATTAATTGCCTCTTTTTCTTGACTTTGTACATGTAAGAAAAATAATAGGATTATTACTGCAATGGCAGCTGTTATTACATCAATAAAGAATATTGCTTCAATAGATGCCATAGACAATAACGCACCACTTATCATTGGACAAATAAGCATAATAAGTGATTGTATACTTCCATTGATTCCACTTACTTTCATCAATTTTTCACTTGGTACTAAGGATGGAAGTAATGAATTTATTGCGGGTGTTTGAATCCCAGAACCCGCCCCACGAATTGCTGATGTTACAAAAAGTAGCCATATTGAATCATACCCTAGTAAAAATAGTATCGCTAGTATTAGGGTAGAAATTGCAATTATAGAATCCGAGAGTATAATCAGTAGTTTTTTGTTATATCTATCTGCCCATACCCCTGCAAAAGGAGAGATAAAAAATGTAGGCAAAAAACCACTTATAATAGATATTGTCATCATAATTCCTGATTTGGTCTCTAAAGTAATATACCATGTAATAGCATATTGAACTAACATAGACCCAATCAATGATATACTCTGGCTAGTCAAAAATAGTATACTATTCTTTTTCCAGTTGTTCATTCCGTTTCATCACTTTCTAATTTAAATTCCATACATATATTTTGTATAGTGTTCCCTATTATACAATAAAAATGCACCTTCTCATAGTAGTTTATTATCCACTATTAGAAAGTGCATCTATTTTTATTTCTCCTACTTTTTCTTCTTTGACAAACCAAATATACTTTGAAGAACAATAAAAAAGCATAAAAGTGCTGCAATTACGATCTTCGTCCACCAAGATGATAAGGTTCCTTGGAATGTAATAAAAGTCTCTATGGTTCCTTTAATTAATACCCCAAACAGACTGCCAATTACATTACCTACTCCTCCTGTTAGTAGGGTTCCTCCAATAACAGCAGAAGCAATCGCTTCCATCTCAAACCCCTTTGCCTGTTCAACAAATCCACCTGTGGTATTTAAACAAAATACCACACCGGCTAATGCAGCTAAAAAACCATTTATAATATATACTTTTAATTTAATTCTCTGTACGTTTAATCCCATTAATAGTGCTGATTGCTCATTTCCACCAATGGCATAGATGGAACGACCAAATTTTGTATATTTAAGTAGATAAAATATCCCAATCAAAATTACAATTCCTATAATTACACTTGGGTATATGTACGGCTTAATCAAAGTACCTCTCTTATTGATGGTACCACCAATTGGAAGATATATTTTAGCTTTGGCAATTGCAAGAAAAGTAGTATTCTTAATGGTAATCATATTTACACTAATCATAGCCGTCATGCCCCGAGCAAAAAACATACCTGCTAGTGTTACAATAAATGGTTGAAGTTTTAGATATGAGATAAGCCATCCTTGAACAAATCCAAATATTATGCCAATTATTAATACGATGATGATAGAAGCAAATGCACCTATTCCCTTATTCTCCATCATCCATGCAAGTAACATACAAGTCATAGCCACAACAGAACCTATGGAAATATCAATACCTCCTGTGATTAAAACTATAGTCATTCCAACAGATGCTACTATAAGTCCTGCATTATTAATAAATAGATTTAAAAACACTTGCATATTACCAAAGTTTTTATCTCTATAAATTATCATTCCTACCGTATACATTACTACAAATAAACATATGGTTATAAGAAGGAGAAAAGTATTAGCTCCAAATTTTTCTCTTAGCTTAGAGATCATTTCATCACCTTCTTTCCTTCATTGTTCTTATATTTCATATTACTCATCCAAGCTTTTAAAATAGGCGATTGTAAAGCCACTATCATAATTACTACAATTGCTTTAAATACAGGAATTTGATCTGTTTTTATCTGCATTGCATAAAGAGATGTGGTTAATGCTTGAATTGTAATAGCTCCAATAATACTACCAGCTAATGAGAACTTACCCCCACCTAAACTATTTCCTCCAATAGCTACTGCTAGAATGGCATCTAGTTCTAGATTAAGTCCTGCATTATTCGCATCAATGGAATATACCCTTGATGTTATAATCATTCCAGTAATACCTGCACAAAGTCCACTAAAGGTATACACCAAGAAGATAATGAATGAGGAATTTAACCCAACTAATCTTGAGGCTTTTCTACTAACGCCCACTGACTTAATATATAAACCAATTGCTGTTTTCTTTAGGATTATCATAGTTATAATTACCATTAAAATTGCTATAAATATTGGTGTGGGCAAAGGTATGCCAGGTATAAAATTACCTAAATATTTAAATTGTTCTTTTCGTACATAGAGGATAAAACCTTGAGTCATTACCTGTGCAATTCCACGTCCTGCTGTAAATAAAATTAAGGTGGCTACCATAGGTTGAATCCTTAATTTTGCTACTAAGAAACCATTAAAGGCTCCACATGCTAACCCAGCCATAAGACCTAAGAATATAGCTAATATATAAGGTATGCGATATATTTCACTACTACCAGCACCAACTAAACTATAGACAGTTACTGCTCCTGCAACTGCACTAACTGCCCCTACCGATATATCCGTTCCACCTGAAGCAGCAACTACTAAAGTCATTCCAATAGCTAATACAATTAATTCACTAGAACGATTTAGTATATCAATGATATACCCATAGAATACACCATTATTAATGGATACGTGAAAAAAATTAGGAGTTTTAATTAGATTAATGATTAATACAATAGCAAGACAAACCAAAGGGAAAAACAACGAAAATCCTCGAATCTGTTTCCACAATATTTTTAGTTTATTCATCTTTACCTCCTCTTGCTATGGCTTTCATAATGTCTTTTTGATTTAGTTCCTCCCCTTCTAGTTCTCCAACTTTACTTCCGTCTCTCATAATAGCAATTCTACTACATACACGAAGCATTTCTTCAATTTCAGATGAAATAAAAAGTACCGATTTCCCTTCATTTGATAGTTTTAAGATTAGTTTTTGTATCTCTGTTTTGGTACCAACATCAATGCCTCTTGTTGGTTCATCCAGTATAATAAAATCTGGATTCGTAAGTAACCATCTTCCAAGAATTACTTTTTGTTGATTACCGCCACTTAAGTTTTTAATCGGAACATCTCTATCCGATGTTTTTATTTGAAGAAGCTTAATATACTTATCCGTAAACTCTTCTTGTTCTTTCTTACTAAGAAGTTTGAATATTCCGCGTTTTGCCTGCAATGCAATAATCATATTATCACGAACCGATAATTCTGATATGATTCCCTCTTCAATTCGATTCTCTGGTAAATATGCCATAGATGACATAATTGCATCCTTAGGTGAATTAATAAGTAGTTTTTTCCCTCTATAGATTAATTCGCCAGTGTCTGGTTTATCCACTCCATAGATAGTACGTGATAATTCTGAACGCCCAGAACCAAGCAAACCTGCCAAACCAACAACTTCACCATTATGTACACTTAAATTAAAAGGCTTAATAACTCCATGACAACCAAGTTCCTTTGCTTCAATCAAACACCTAGATTCTTCCTTATTACTAAAGGATGGGGCTTCACCTTTTAACTTTGATATGTTCTCTAAGTCATGTAATTCTTTTCCCATCATATTAGCTACTAATTGCACTTTATCTAACTTATCAGTTTCATATTCTCCAACTAGCTTTCCATTTCTTAATACGGTTATTCGATCACTAATTCTATAAACTTGGTCAAGAAAATGTGTAACAAATATAATACCAATCCCTTTCTCCTTTAGTGTTTTCATAACTGTAAATAATTTATCAACTTCCCTCTCATCTAAGCTAGATGTAGGTTCATCTAAGATTAGCACTTTGGATGAGATATCTACTGCTCTTGCAATCGCTACCATTTGCCATATAGCCACCGAATAGTTACCAAGTGGTTTTGTTTCATTTACCTTAATATTTAGATTATCTAAGATATCTCTTGCTTTTTTGTTCATAACTTTCCAATCAATTCTTCCCCTTTTCATAGGTTCTCTTCCGATGAAAATATTCTCTGCAACAGATAAGTTAGAGCAAAGATTAACCTCTTGATACACCGTACTAATTCCATATAATTGTGCGTCCTTTGGAGAATGTATCACAATAGGATGTTCTATTCCTTGCATATGTATCTCACCATGATCTAATTTTTCTACTCCCGTTAGTACTTTTATAAGAGTGGACTTACCAGCCCCATTTTCACCCATTAATGCATGGATTTCTCCTGCTCTTAATGTAAAATCTACATGGGATAACGCTCTTACGCCAGGGAATATTTTATCAATATTACGCATTGTAAGTATAGTATCCTTTTCTGTCTTCAAATAGAATCAATCCTTTCTGGTCAAACTAGTGTAAAAAGGTGAGGTCGTATCAGTAACGCCCCACCTTATGAAATGATTACTATGGATAAACTATTACATAGTTACTATAAAATAGTTACTATTTATAGCTACTATATTATAGTTACTATGAATTCCTTTAATACTAATATGTACGTGTTCCAATTATTTCAGCCGCTGTTTCTGCTGGGAATACGCCTTCATCTACATAAGCAATTTTATCTACTGTTTCACCTTTTTCTAATTTCTGAATGATTTCTGATACTCTTGGTCCATGCAAAGGATTACATTCAACTGATACATTCATATCTCCTGCTATCATAGATTCAAAAGCTGCTTTTACTGCGTCAAATGATATGATTATAATGTCTTCTCCAGGATCTTTTCCTGCTGCTTTTATAGCATCAATAGCACCAAATGCCATATTATCATTTTCAGCTACAACTACATCAATGTCATCATAAGATTTTAAGAAAGATTCCATAACTTCTTGACCTTTTGACTGCGTGAATTCACCTGTTTGTTTATCAAGCATTACCCAATTAGAGTGATCCTTTAATTTTTCAGCAAATCCATCGGTACGTCCTACTTGAGCAGAAGAACCAATGGTTCCTTGAAGAGTTACAATATTAATAGTCTCCTCAGATTTTCCCTTCTCTTTTAAATATCCTGCTAACCAATCAGCAGCATCATGACCTTCTTTAATAAAATTGCCACCTACCCAACAAGTATAAAGAGAATCATCGGATACATCTATCATTCTATCAGATAAAATAACTGGAATTCCTGCTTCTTTGGCTTCTGATAAAACTGTTTCCCATCCTGTTTCAACAACTGGTGCTAATACAATATAATCAACATCTTGTTGAATAAAGTTACGAATGGCTTTAATCTGATTTTCTTGCTTTTGTTGAGCGTCATCAAATATTAATTTATATCCATTTGCTTCAACAAATGTACTTTGGAAAGATTTTGTATTCGCTGTACGCCAGTCTGACTCTGCACCAACTTGCGCATACCCCACAACAATATGTTCCTCTTTGGAATTTGTAGAATCTACATTTTTAGATTCTTTGGTGTTACATCCTAGTAATGTCATTCCTAAGATACATACTAATAAAACTGCCAATCCCTTTTTCATTCTTTTCATCATAACCCTCCACTTTTATATAGTTAATACTGAATAATTGTTACAATTCTATTTTTACATAATAAGAAAATAAAACAATTTATTATTTTATGATAAAATTAAGATATATTATTCTGATAATAAAAAATGTGATTAATTTATGATTCTTTTTCGTTATTTATGGTTATTTGTTTCTTATTGGAACGGAATATGAATTTTTACTTCTGTACCGATTTGATATGTACTATCTATATGAATTCCATATTCAGTTCCATAAGATAGCCTTATTCTTTCATTCACATTATTAAGTCCAAAAAAATCTTTTTTGTTATGTCCAGTTTGTCCCAATGAATTTCTAACTTCACATAAACGTTCTTCCATCATTCCCAGTCCGTTGTCACTTACAAGAAGAATCACTTGATTATTCTCTCTTCTCCCTCTTAAAGTTATCATACCTTTTCCTCTTTTATTCTTTATGCCATGATAAAGAGCATTCTCAATAATTGGTTGCAGTGTAATCTTTGGGATACTAAGTTGAAGTAAATCCTTTGGTATGTCAATTATATATTCCATAATATCTTTATACCGAATTTTTTGTATTTCCAAATAGCTTCGAACATGTAATTCTTCCTCCTGTAAAGTGACCTGAGCTTTGCCTTTACTAAGGGAAGTCCTAAAATACTTAGAAAGAGAGCCCACCATCTCAACAACTTCTTCACTTTTTCTAGATTCCGCTAGCCATATAATGGTATCCAGTGTGTTATATAAAAAATGAGGATTAATTTGTTCCTGCAATAGTTTTAATTCAGCTTCTCTAAGATTACTTTGCTCTATTTTAACAGTAGTAATTAAATTACTTAATTTTTCTATCATTATATTTAACGAATCACTTAATGTTTTAACCTCTGCACCTGTTGTTATATTAGAACGAACTGTTAAGTCACCTTTTGCTACTTGGTCTGTAATCTTACTAAGTAGAGCCACTGGTTTTGATATGCTATTGGATATAATAAACGAGAAAAACAATCCACCAATAGCCATAATTGATACAATTATAATACTTATCTCCATTGTCTTTAGCATAGATACTTCCATCTCACTCCGTATACTTTCCATTTCTAATGTTTCATAATATATGTACTCTAATATTGTATCTTGTATTAATGATGTTACTACTCGGATATCATTATCAAGGATACTCATATTCTCATCATAATGACCTGTCTCTATCAGATTATCTTCTATCTTATTTACATGTTTTTTAAGATTATTAAGATATTTTTGTATGGCTTCTGCTCTGTTTATATTTCCCATTGAACTAGAGGTATTCTTTAGTCTACTTACTATAGCTTGCGCATCTGATATCCCTTTATATGGATCGGTATCCAAAAAAGAATTACTCCCTATGATAATACGATACATAATATAATCAAAATCTCTTTTAAAATCTATACTAAAGCTACTAGCCATTGTTGCACTTGATACAATTTCATTATATTTTTTATTATATTTCACGGTAGAATTGAAAACCATGATGAAAACGAAACTAAACATAATTACGATGATGAAGTAATAAACACGAATTTTCACATTTAATTTAAGATTAGAAAATTTTATCTTCAATTGTCTGATCATTTAAGCTCCTTTTGCCTGAATCATATCGATATTGTTTTGGTGTACAGTTTTGTGTTTTCTTAAAGAGAAATGAAAAATATTGTGGGTCTTTATAACCTACAGCAAAGCCAACTTCAGATGTTCTCATATCCGTACATCTTAGCAATTCTTTTGCTTTATTCATTCTTAGATCCGTTAGATACTTAATAAATGTTTCACCTGTTTTTTTCTTAAATATAGCACTAAAATGATTTGGACTAATATATACACTTGCTGCTACTTGATTTAATGAAATTTCATCATTAAAATAATTGTCGTTTATATAAGCTTTTGCTTTATTAATCATAAGTTTCTCATCCTTTGATATAATATCATCTCTTAAATCAATTGCACTTCCGAATATATTCTTAATGTAATTCTTGGTATGTAAAAAAGAGGATAACAATCTTTGGAATTGCTCCTTATTATTTAAATATTTATTCCCAATATCATTATCGCACCCTAGTTCATTCATAATGCCAGATGCAATATATGTCATGTCCATTACTATATAATGACGAAACAATAATGAGTTTTTAACCACTGTTCCAATGCATTTTAGATATTCATCAACAAAGTAGTCAATCTCTTCTTTGGTACCACTTTTTAAAAACTCCTCTACTTTCTTTTTATCTAAGGAAACTATACCTGTAGTATCAAAATCATTCATTGATACACCATCATTTATAAGCAAATTACTATCTAAAATTTCACTAGAACTCCATATGTATCGGTAAGCAAATGCCCTACTGGCTTCATGATATGAACAACTTAGCTCTCCTAGACGTGTTACTGGAACTCCAATACCCCCAAAGTAATGAATAGGATAAGTTGCCATAATATCTTTTATTTGATTTATGTATTTATCTTGCTTTTCATGTATATCTCCTATACTTTCACCTTTTATTAAAAGTGCCATCCCTTCAATTAAAAAATCAAATTTAATAATATCTTCTTGGCTTCCAAATAATTCTTCTAATTCCCATCTAGCTTTCATAATACAATTGTCATACTGTATTTTTTCATTATGTACATTTATCATAGTAAATAAAATAATGTTATATGCCATGGCACTTAGCTCAAGATTAAGTTCATTTCCACGTACTAGAATCTGTGCTAACGGTTGTTCATTACTGACCATATCATTAAATAATCTTCTATGTTCATCCAATTCATACTCTTTCATATCACGTTTAAATTTATCAAGATTAGCCTTCTCTCTTTGTTCATTGTAGATATCTTCTCCAACTAATTTCATACAACTAAGTAATTCTGTTCCGTTAATGGGCTTTAATAAATATTTCGTTATTCCTATATCAATTGCTTGTTTTGCATACTCAAATTCTCCATAACCAGATAAGATAATTATCTTAATCCATGGCATTTCTAATCGTATTAAACGACTAAGCTGTAACCCATCAATGAAAGGCATACGAATATCCGTAATAACTATATCTGGTTTTAATTTCTGAATCATAGGAAAAGCAAGTTCTCCATCACTTGCTTCTCCGCAGAAAAAATATCCATTTTCTTGCCAGTTTATATTATTTTTTATACCTTCTCTAACAATAATTTCATCCTCAACTAAAAAGATTTTTAGCATATTCCGCCTCCTTAAATTTGTGATAAATAGTAATTCCATACTTTATATAAGAATTTTGATTTTGCATAAATCAATATAAATTATTTAATAATTAACTTACAATGTAATTTAATTATAGCATGTTTTTCCAATTACTGTATAATGCTTTGACATTCTATAATCCCCTATAACACAACAAAAAAAGACAAGATACTTCATATGATGCTTGGATGTACTTCTATTCTGGAAAAACTATGCCTCACACTATTTCCTAATAAATAAAAAAAGCACTTTCTAAATAGTAGTTATCTATACTATTAAAAAGCGCATTTTTATCATAAATTATTTAATTAAATTTTCTTTATAATCTTTATTATTTATAAACTTTAATATGTTCATCTAACATATTGAATTGTTTTTCACCTGGTTGCATGGTTGGTTTACCAAAAGGCATTTGAGCTAATAATTTCCAGTTGCTAGGAATATTCCATTCTTTCTTTACATCTTCATCAATAAGCTCTGTATAATGCTGTAGAGATGCTCCAAGTCCTTCATTTTCAAGTGCTGTCCATACCACTAATTGAAGCATACCACTTGACTGTAGAGACCATACTGGAAAATTATCTTTGTATAGTTCAAAATTCTTTTGAAGTGATTCTATTACGTCTTGATCTTCGTAGAATAACACTGTTCCATATCCACTCTTGAAGCTATTTATTTTATCTTCTGTAGATTGAAAATCCTCTGCAGGCACAATTTTTCTTAATGCTTCCATAGTAATATCCCAGAATCTATCATGTTGTTTATCAAGTAGTAATACTACCCTAGCAGTTTGGGAATTAAATGCTGATGGAGTATACTTTACTGCATCCTTAATAATTTCGTTAACTACATCTTCAGAAACCACTTTTTCTTTACTTATTCCATAATATGTGCGTCTTCCTTTTAAACCTTCAAATAATTCTTTTGTCATTTTTATATTCTCCTATATTTTATTAGTTTTACTATCTAAGGTTATAATTAATCCTTGATAGAATTAGTTAAAGTAAATAAGTTACTAACAATTTCTTTTTTTAAATCTTCATCCATACCACTAAAAAGTTCTTCTAAAAATTTTTTATGTTCTTTAAATATTCCAGATATCAATTCTTCACCTTTTACTGTAAGGCATACATAAAAAACTCTTTTATCCTTTTCACACTTTTTACGATACACAAGTTCTTTTTGTTGTAATTTATCTATTACATAAGTAATCGTTCCGCTGGTTACTAAAATCTTTTCTGCAATTTTTTGAACTGGTTGTTCTCCCTTATGTAACAGCATTTCTAAAACACCGAATTCACTAATATTTAATCCATAACTTTGTACATTCTTTTCAATCTTAGAAAACATTGCATTATAACTTCTTGCTGTAGCTATCACTAGTTTATAATTTACATCCGTCATTTTACACCTGCTTTATTTTTTTATCTATTTATTAGTGAAATAAGTTGATTCAGTAAAAAAGAAATCGTTATTATCTTGAACTCAAGATAATTATATCTCAATTATATCTCGAAGTCAAGACATTTTTATATTAATTTTATTTTATCTCCATTTAACTTATTTTATACACCATTCATATGTCAAATTATTCATAAATAATTACCGCATAGAATCTATTCTATTAACAGCTTACAAAGTATTCTGTAAGAAATTAAGTTCACTTATATCTACTCACGTTATATATTATATAAAAAATGCACCTTCTAATAGTAGTTATTTATCTACTATTAGAAGGTGCATCCTATAATCATAAATTCAAAAATTTATTTTTTATTCACATACATACCACTTGGGTTATCAGATAGATTAATTATAATATTCTTCATTTGACTGTAATGGTCAAGTATAACCTTATGAGTTTCTCTACCAATACCTGATTCTTTGTATCCACCAAAGGATGCTCCTGCTGGGAATTGGTTATAAGTATTTACCCAAACACGTCCTGTTCTTATACCTCTTGCTACTTTGATAGCTTTATTAATATCTTTTGTAAACACACCACCAGCTAAGCCAAAATCACTGTCATTAGCCATATCAATCACTTCTTCGATTGTCTTAAATTTAATAACTACACCAACTGGTCCAAAGATTTCTTCTCTTGCAACTCTCATATCGTTAGTTACATCAACAAGAAGTGTAGGTTGCATAAAGTATCCCTTAGCTGCGTCACCTTCTGTATATCTCTCTCCTCCAACTAACACTCTTGCGCCTTCTTTTTTACCAATTTCAACATAACTTAATATTTTGTTTAATTGTTGTTCACTTACTTGTGCACCCATCTGAGTATTAGGATCAAGTGGATTACCTACTTTAACCTTTTTGAATGCATCCGCTACTTTTTCCATAAACTCATCATAGAAATCTTCTTGTACAAATATTCTTGAACCAGCAGAACACACTTGTCCTTGGTTAAATAATATTCCAAGTTGTATTCCTTCTAATGCAATGTCCATATCTGCATCACCAAAGAATACGTTAGCAGATTTTCCACCAAGTTCTAAAGTTGATGGTATCAAATTCTTAGCTGCAGATATTCCAACTTCTCTACCAACTTCTGTTGAACCTGTAAATGCTAGCTTATCAAGTCCTTTATGATGTTGTAAGTATTCACCGCTCTTAGAGCCTTTACCTGTAATAACATTAATAACACCCTTTGGTAAAACATCATGAATCAGTCTCATTAATTCTAATACACTAAGTGATGTTGTACTAGATGGTTTAAATACAGATACATCACCAGCTGCTAGAACTGGAGCTAACTTCCAAGCCGCCATTAGGAATGGGAAGTTCCATGGTACAATTTGTCCTACCACACCAATTGGTTCTCTTAAGATTAAATTAAGAGTATTCTCATCAAGCATTGTAGATGTACCTTCTTCTGCTCTTATAACTCCAGCAAAATATCTAAAATGATCTGCCGCTAGGGGAATATCAGCTCCCATAGTTTCCCTAATTGGTTTACCGTTATCCATAGTTTCAACTGTTGCTAAATATTCTGCATTTTCATCAATGATGTCTGCAATCTTATTAAGAACCGCTGCTCTTTCAGTTGGAGTTGTTTTACCCCATGTTTTAAATGCTTCTCTTGCTGCTGCAATTGCATCATCTACATCCTTATTAGTAGCATCTGCAATTTCTGCTAGTAGTTCTCCATTAGAAGGATTGAAAGCTTTAATAGTTGCACCGTCAGATGCATCTTTCCATTCACCGTTAATATATAGTTTATATTTGTTTTGTAATTGTATGTTCATAATATGCCTCCATGTATTTAAGTAATTACTATCCTCACATGAAACTAACATTCTGTAACTTATGTACCTTTGGTACATTACTACCCATTATAATAAGTTAATAATTTACATTGTTTCGGGTTAATGTGTGATAATATCTTGTTGATGTTGTTATTGTAGCACACTTTGTCGTATTATGCAATTTTGATATTAAATTAACGTGTTTTATGTCAATTTTCTGTCATAAATTCCTATTTGTATGTACAATCAACTTAAGTCATGTTGTTTATACACATTAATGATAATTATTTCTCATAATCTTTGATAAATCTTACTCAATGTATCCATACAAGAAAGAGTATCTACTTGCTTGCCATACTATTTATAACCATACCAAAAAGAATAAATCCAAGTCCTATAAAACCCACCATAGAAGGCACTGGATCTCCTGATATTATAATACCACCAAGTAAAGAGAAAATCACTTCACCAGATTGGGTTGCTTCTATAATAGCAAGCTGCTTGGGATTATTCTTAATCATATCCGTTGCCTTAAAGAATAATATTGTAGCAATCACTCCTGAGAATATTGCTACAAGCAAAGACATAGTAACTTGATTGGCACTTGGTAAACCTGCATTAAGAAAAGCCGCAATAGATAGTATTATCCAATAAGGCATACTACATAATGTCATACCAAACACTCTTTCCATTGTGCTTAAAGAATCTTTGCATAACACCATCATCTTACGGTTACCCAGTGGATAAGCAAATGCAGCGATTAAAATTATTACAAATGGCCATAGTGTATTTCCTAAATCTACTCCCTTTACATTCTCTAATTGTAATATAAATACACCAACTAATATCAAAATACTAAACATAAGATTTTTAATAGGTAACTTATTATTAAAAAGTGGTGTTAACAATATACCTGCCACAATTGTTATCTGCCATGTTGCAGCAACTAAGTAGGAATTACCATATACTGAACCGAGTGTTATAAACGTGTAAAAGATACCAAAACCTATCGTACTCCATAAGAACCAAGATATTAAATTCTCTTTTATATGTATCAATGTTGTCTTAATACCTTTTGTAAATAAAAGTAGTACAAAAAGTACTGGCAACATAAAAATATATCGTAAGCATGCACTCCAAAGCCAATAGCCTCCATCAAGGTTCATACTACGATTTAATATAAAGGTAAATGCAAAAAAGAATGATGATAAAACTCCGTATAATAATGCTTTCTTCACTAAATATCCTCCAATTTTAATTCATTATAAAAGCCTATATAATATGCATTATCGCATATACATAGGCTTAAAGTTAATCCTTAGTCTATTAATTCATATTTGTTATATACTTCGCCTTCTATATCTTTCCAAGTAAATATATTATCTTCTATTATCATATATCCATGAGCACTTTCTTCTTTTGGTATGGATATAGAACCTGGATTCATATAGATATAATCTTCATGGACAGTACATTTAGGTACATGGGTATGCCCATTTAATAGGATATCTCCTTTTTTTAACTTAGGTAAATTCTCAGGATGATAGATATGCCCATGAGTGGCATAAACCATATGATTATTAATATATAGAATACAATAGTCTGCCATAATTGGAAAGTTTAATACCATTTGATCCACTTCTGAATCACAGTTACCACGAACGCAAAGTATTTCATTACTTATTTCATTTAATAACCCTATTACCTCTTTGGGATTATAATCTTTTGGTAAGTCATTTCTAGGACCATGATATAAAATATCTCCTAAGAGTAAAAGTTTATCTGCTTTTTCCCTATGATAAGCTTCTATCATTTTATTACAATAATATGCTGAACCATGTATATCAGATGCGATCATTAATTTCATAGAAAGTCTCCTTTGTTTATATTATTACATTAGAAAAATGGTAACATATCTTTTTCTATAATGCAATTTCAATAATCAAATCATTTAATTTTTATTAGATTTTTGTTTTATAAATATCATTATAATCTATAATTTCACCTTAAAAACTTCGCTAAAAATAAACAGGGATTTTCAGCATCCCAAAAGGTAGGAAAAACTTCAAGCGGAATAAATCCATTCTTTAAATAAAATCCTCTTGTACTATTATATGGTTCATAATCTGCTGATTCATCCAGTGTCTTTACGGTCAGATACTCACTACCAAGGCTTCTGCAAAATTTTTCACATGCCTTAAGTAGTTCATATCCTAATCCCATTCCATGATAATCTTCTAGAATTCCAATAGTATATAACTCTGCAGTAAAGTTATTATGTACTTTTAAAGTAGCAAAACCAATAACTTTGTCTTTATCAAATACTGCAAAAAATGGATACTCTCTATGAATCATTGATTTTTCTTGAATATTTTCTGGAGGACTAAACCACTTAGGAAGTGCATTCATTATATCTAATGTTATTTGACTTTTTTCATTTATATCAATAATTTCTTTTACTTTATTCATATTTATCCTCCATTATAAATTCATATACTCTCACCTCATATAACCTATAACATATAGGTAATAGCTCCTCTTTAAGTTCAATCGGTGCTTCAAAGTTAAGATTTCTTATGCCAAATACATTACCGATCTCTTTGGTGTTTATATATTTTTTAATAATATCATTCTCCATAGTACCTTTTATAAATGCATTAAGATAAGCTTCTCTCATAATAAATCTCTGCTTCATATACCAATGATTCGTTTCTATATCATCTTGTGTCCAAGCTTCATATCGTTTAATTCCTTTTTCACTTAATATCTCCTTTACATTATGAAATAGTTTACCAGCGATACCTTTACAACGATATTCAGGTAATACACCAATATTCCATATAACAGCTCCTCTATCACCCTTTAGATAACAAACTTCCCCACATGCTAGTTCGTACTCCACATCAATAAAACCAACAATATTACCATCTTCTTCTGCTACTAAAGAAATGGACGGATTTTCAAATATTTCTTTCTCTTTCCTTACATCATCAAAGTAGGAACTGTCTAAAAAAGATATCAACCTACATCTTACCCACGCCGTTTCATCTTCTTTTCTATACTCTCTTATTATCATATTAATTCTCTTGTATATAATGTTAATCACCAAATTTTCTTCATGAATTATACATTCTATACTTCCTTTCTATTATTTTTAATATATTTGATTTACTTTCTGACCAAAGGGCATATGTTTTATAAAAAATAAAATGATAAGACAATAGTTAAGAACTAAAAAAGCTGCAGATTACTCTGCAGCTAATGTAAATGATGTTTTGCAGAGTAATAAATCAAATTATAAGTACAAAAAACATAACCGTTATTCTTCACGGTTTTTCTTTCTACTTTTTAATTTTGATTTATTCCTCGTTCCGTACATCATCCTATAGTTTTATTTACCTATAAGATTATGACGAGCAAAACACTTCCTTTTCTTTATATTTATTGTCTTATCTCCCTTAGTCTATAATAACAGGATGTTTTTGTCAATTATATTCTTCATATATAACAAACATATCAATTCTATCTTCATCCTTTACAGCTTCTACACTTTTCTCATATTCTTCATTGGTTATATCATTTCTATTAGCTAAATAGATAACAAGTTTATCATCTTTTTCATAAGTATTCAGGTACTGATATTCATATT
>JAEWHU010000373.1 GCA_023387635.1 Bacillota bacterium | reverse complement strand
GGCCAAGAGAATGGGAATTATCCCTGATTAGTGAGTGTGTTTCTGATATGGAGAGTTTTAGGAAGGGGTATGAAGAGTATATACCTATGCCTGAAATAAAACAAGCAAAAGTATTTTATCAGTTCTTAATGAACTTAAACAATCCTTGGGATAAGTCTTTCATGTTTGAGTTCATAAAGAAAAATATAAGTATTAGTAAAATACAAGAATAGAATAATGCAATCTAGAACCAAATTGATATAATATTTTTGAGTGGGAGAAGATACATGGAGGGAAATGAATGGAATGTAAGTTGAAAAAGGTAACTATAAACTATGAAGTAATAGGTACTGGAAAACCAATACTAATGTTACATGGTGCTAATGTAGACCATAGGTTAATGCTTGGATGTATGGAACCTTTATTTAACAATCGAGAAGGATATCAAAGGATATATATTGATTTACCTGGGATGGGAAAAACAAAAGGAGAGGACTTTATAATTAATTCTGATATTATGCTAGATGTTATAATTGAATTCATTGAAGAAATAATTCCGGATCAAAATTTTCTGGTTGCAAGTGAATCCTATGGTGGTAATTTATCATTAGGAATAATACATAGGATGGGAAACAGGGTGGATGGATTATTCTTATTATGTCCTGCTTTAATAATGGATCATGAAAAGCGTGAACTTCCAAATCATATTGTTTTAAAAAGGGATGATAATTTATTATCCAGGATAGAACCATCCGATGCAAAGGGGTTTAATTCCATACAAGTTGTACATAGTGAAAAAATTTGGGATAGATATAACAATGAGATTTTATCTGGCGTCAAATTAGCAGACAAAGAATTTATACGCCGTATTTATGAACATAATAAAGGTGGATTTTCATTTGATGTAAATAGATTAAAAGAGATGTTTATTAAGCCTACGCTCATACTACTAGGACGTCAAGATTCAATTGTTGGTTATAAAGATGCCTGGAGTATTTTAGATAATTATCCAAGAGCAACGTTTGCTGTACTTGATAGAGCAGGTCATAATTTGCAGATAGAACAACAAGAATTATTTGATTCACTGGTTACTGATTGGTTAATAAGAATTGAAGAATTAGAATAATATTATATAATATATATTTTGTCGATAGGAACTGTTAGAGTTATTTTTAACAGTTCCTTTTGTAATATAAATACTAAAAATAATATTATTTTAAATATTTATTGCGATAAGTACAAGGACTCATTCCTACTAATTTCTTAAAGCAGGTACAAAAGTAAGATGAATTATTAAAGCCAGAATGTTCAGCAATAATATTTAGAGATAAGTTTGGATTTCTTAATAGCTTTTTGGATAATTTAATTCGTTCTTTTAATAGATATTCACTAAAAGTACAGTTTACATGTTGCCTAAATAGATTACTTAAGTAACATTTATTTAGGTTCACATTTTCACATAGTAAGTCAAGAGTTAATGGCTCACTTAAATTACTATGTATGTATTCTAATGCCTTTTTAATATGGATATTTTCATGTTTTTCAATAATATATTCTGTGGAATAGGCATAAGAAGTTAGTATTTTATCAGCGATATCTAAATAATTGGAATTGTTACATCTATGTAGTAGACGATGATTATTAATACAACATTTATGCAAAGATATATTTTCTTTAAATAATACGTAATTATAGATTCCCATATTAACAGCAGATAAATATAATTTAATATCTTCTATATCTTTTTTCGTAAATCTTTGTAATTCTTTTTTCATTATTTCTTTCGCTTTTTCATGGTTACCGGTATATATCAGTGCATATATTTCTTGATGATTCAATAACTTTTCAGGGCACATAAATGATATCCTTTCTAAAAATATTATAATTTTGTCCAAATATTTTTAAACACTTGCCTATTATAACATGATATCATACGGAATAGTTAGTTATTGCTAACCAAAAGGCGTTAATGAGAAAAAAAGTCAATAAGAAGCAATATTACAGACAAATCTGTGATATACAATGGGAGGAAAAAATGAGAAAGATATTAATGTTTGCTTTAGTAGCTACAATGATGGTAGCAAGTGTTGGTTGTTCAAAAGGAAAAAATACGGACGGCGTAACAAGTGCCTCAAAAACAGAAGTTGTTGAAGATAATAATTCTAAAGAAGATACATCTAATACAGAAGAAGGAAATCAAACAAAGGATGAAGTTACAAATAATGATGGAGAAGAAGTAAGAGTTGTAGCATCTTCTGTAGCAGTAGTAGAAATTCTTGATAAGTTAGGAGTTCCAATGGTAGGGGTACCTACAAGTAGTTATACTTTACCAGAAAGTGTAGCTAATGCAACAAAGATTGGTAATCCTATGTCTCCAGATGTTGAAGTTATTAAATCTTTAAATCCAACAGTAGTAGTATCCGTAGATAGTTTATCAGCAGATCTTAAAACTCAATTTGAAAGCTTAAATATTCCTACTACTTTTGTAAATCTTTCTAGTTATACAGGGCTTAAGTCTACAATCGAAGAACTTGGTAGCTTATTTGGTAAAGAAGCAGAAGCTACTGCATTAGTAGAAGATATGGTATCTAGTGAAGAAGCTATTGCAAAATCAATAGAAGGAAAAACAGCTCCTAATGTACTTATTATCTTTGGCGCTTCTGGAACATTTATGACAGCTACTGAAAATACTTATGTAGGAGATTTAGTTAAGACAGTTGGTGCCAATAATGTAATGTCTGGTACAGAAGGTAGCTTTATTCCTGTAGATATGGAATACCTTGCAAGTACTAACCCAGATTACATTTTGTTAATGGCACATGCTAATGTGGAAGAGACTTTAGAAAGTTTTGAAAAGGAATTTGAAACGAATGCAGCATGGAATAACTTTACTGCAGTAAAAGAAGGCAGAGTAATCGGTTTAGAAACTGGTCTTTTTGGTATGAGTGCTAATTTAAAGGCAAAAGATGCTTTAGTAAACTTAGTTGATATTTTATATGCAAATTAATATATAATAACGATTCGTATAACTATAAAGAATATTGTTAGTTATTAATTGTTTGCTATATAGATTGGAGAATGAAATGATAAAAAAGACAGGTGCATTTACTGTACTCATTATAATCTTAATATTATCTGTACTATTATCAATTTCAATAGGGAGTGTAAAAATTCCAATAGATGAGATTATTAGGGGAATTATATATGGAGAAGGTGGAAGTGTTGGGATTATAAGAGATATAAGAATACCAAGAGTAGTACTTGGAGTCTTAGTCGGTGCAAATTTATCCGTAGCTGGTGTTCTATTGCAGTCCGTCATGAGAAATCCACTTGCGGATCCAGGTATCACAGGCATATCTTCCGGGGCCAGTGTAGTTGTTATGGTGGTATTATTATATTTTCCAAGGACTTCTCATTTGTTGCCAATCTTGGGTTTTGTAGGAAGTATGCTTACTTGTATATGTATCTATACTCTAGCATGGAAAAATGGCATTAGTGCAGTCAGAATCATACTAGCAGGCGTTGCTGTAAATGCATTCCTGGGCGGTTTTATCAGTATGATTAGTATACTTAATAGTGATAATCTTTCAGGGGTACTATCTTACCTAAATGGAAATCTAGGTAAAAAAGGCTGGGGTGAAATTAAAATTGTAGCAGTTTACACAGTGATTGGATTATTATGTGCACTACCTCTTGCAAATAGCTGTAATGTACTTGCATTTGGTGATAAGAATGCAAAAAGTTTAGGAATGAATCCTAATAAACTTAGAATAATTATTTCAGTGGTAGCAGTGTTTTTAGCAGGTATATCAACAGCTTTTGCCGGAGTAATTGGATTTATTGCACTAGTGGTTCCGCATGTATCAAGAATGCTTATGGGTTCAGACCATCGTATTCTTATTCCTTTTAGCGCTATTTTTGGAGCTATTGTACTTGTTCTAGCAGATACCATTGGAAGAACAATTATGGCTCCCTATGAAATTCCAGTGGGTGTTGTTATGGCTATTGTAGGTGGTCCATTCTTTCTGTACTTATTAATGAAGGGGCAGGGTGCATATAATGAAGGCTAAACATATAGATTTTTCATATGGCAGTAATGATTTTATAAAGGATTTAAATGTTTCAATAGAAAAGGGAAAAATAACCACTATATTAGGGCCGAATGGTTCAGGTAAGTCTACTTTACTAAATTTATTTATAAACCAATTGTCACCACAAACAGGAGATATATCAGTAAATGATATTAACATTAAAAGTTTAAAGATGAAGGAAATAGCTAAAAAAATAGCTATTGTCCATCAGCAGAATTTTGCGCCAAGTGATATTACAATCGAACATTTAGTTAGTTATGGACGAACTCCTTATCGAAATTTCCTTGGAATGAAAGACGACAATGAGGATGAAATAGTAGCATGGGCATTAGAGGCTACAAAATTAACTTCCATGAAAGATAAAACGATTACTAATTTATCTGGGGGTGAAAGGCAACGTGCCTTTATAGCTTTGGCCCTAGCTCAAAAAACGGATATTTTATTTTTAGATGAACCTACTACATATTTAGATATTTACTATCAATTAGAGGTTCTAGAATTAGTACGTGAACTAAATAAACAATATAATATGACCATTGTAATGGTTCTTCATGATATTAATCAAGCATTACAATTTAGCCACAATGTGGTTATTATGAAAAAAGGAAAAATAGTGTTTGATGGCAATATGAAAGATGGAATATCAGAAGAACGTATTAAAGAAGTGTATGGCATCAATAATAAGATCCGTTGGTGTGAGTTTAATCAATGTCCATACATGGTTCCAATTTTAACATGAGCTTGCAGCCAAGCTCAGCTCACTGACCATGCGGACTTTGAATATCCGCTTTTACAATAAGAAAGGTGATAATAATATGAACGTTTTAGTAACATATTCAAGTTTAACAGGAAATACAGAGAAATTAGCAAAAGGCATCTATGAAGGATTAGAGGTTTCGAATAAAGATTTATTACCTATGAAAGAGGTGACAAGTCTTGATGCATATGATGTCATATTAGTTGGATATTGGGTAGATAAAGGTGGTCCAAATAAAGAAGCAAGTGCATTTTTAGAAACGATAAAAGGTAAAAAAATTGGATTATTTGCTACATTAGGATATTGGCCAGATACTGAACATGGATATAATTCTTTAGTAAATGGTGAAAACATTGTAAAAGAACATAATAAAGTAATAGGAAAGTTTATATGCCAAGGTTCTTTAAGTGAAAAAATAATCTCTATGTTTGAAAAGTTACCAAGTGATAACCCACATGCAATTAACGATGAAAAGAGAAGACGTTATGCAATTGCTAAAAATCATCCAAGTGCTTGTGATATCGCTTCTGCAGCTGAATTATTTAGAGAAAGGTTATTAGCAGATGTTTCAAACTAGAATGAAAACCCACCATAGTGCTATGGCACAGGGAAAAGAATATTCACTTGGTCCTAAGAATGTAGCCCAAGTATTAAAAGAAGAACCTATAACAAGTCATAACAATGGGACAATTTATATACACGTTCCATTTTGCAAAAAGATATGTTCTTTTTGTAATATGAGACGAAGCCTATCCGATCCAAAGGTTGGTTACGGACATACTATAGTAAAAGAAATAGAGAATTATAGTCAATTACCTTATATAAAAGCACAGGTTTTTGATGCAGTTTATTTTGGTGGAGGTACACCTACAACACTTGATGTAAATGAGTTAAGGGCTATATTAAGAGCATTAAAGAAGAATTTTGCATTTACACAGGATGCTGAATTTACCATTGAAACTACAGTTACCGAACTTGATGATGAGAAATTAGCTATGTTTTTAGAAGAGGGTGTAACTAGATTTTCTGTTGGCGTTCAAACATTTAATGATAATGGTAGAAAATTAATGAACCGTATTGGTGATGGGAATTATGCTTATGCCAAATTGAAACAGATTAAAGAGATGGGATTTCATACCGTTACCATGGATTTAATCTATAATTATGAAAATCAAACCACTAGCATGTTAAAAGAGGATCTAGATAAGATAATTGAATTAGGACTTGATGGGTTCTCAATGTATTCATTGATAAATATGAAAGAAACCAATATAAGTAAAGCACAAAATGAAGAAAAGGACCTTGAGCTTTTTAATTTTATAGCAGATTATATGAAAGTGGCAGGTTATGATTTTCTTGAGCTTACTAAAATGGTAAAAGCAGATAAGTATAAATACATTATGAATCGTCATAGGGGTGCAGATACCCTACCACTTGGAGCAGGTGCTGGTGGAAGTATCAATGGATTAGCTATGATGAATCCTATTAAAATAGAAGAATATGAAGCTTCTGTTGATAATTTTAATGATAGAATTGGTATGCATTTTGCACCTAATTATAAAGAAATTACTAAATTTAAAGGAGATATTC
>JAEWHU010000046.1 GCA_023387635.1 Bacillota bacterium | reverse complement strand
ACAGCTGCAAGCCATGCGTTTTTTATGGTAAATGGAACAACAGCTAGCGTACAAGCGATGATAATGTCTGTATGCAAGCCAGGTGACAAGATTATTATGCCAAGAAATGTACATAGAAGTGCGATTAATGCACTAGTAGTTTGTGGAGCGATCCCAGTATATGTGAATCCAGGTGTAAACAAGGATATTGGCATCCCTCTTGGAATGTCTGTTTTGGATATAATAAAGGCAATAAAAGCCAATCCAGAGGCAAAAGGGGTACTTGTAAATAATCCAACCTATTATGGTGTTTGCTCTAATTTAGAAGAAATTGTCCTTGTGGCTCATGAACATAATATGAAGGTTCTTGTAGATGAGGCACATGGAACTCATTTTTACTTTGGAGATAATATGCCTATTTCAGGGATGGCTGCGGGGGCAGATATGGCAGCTGTTAGTATGCATAAAACGGGAGGTTCTCTAACACAAAGTTCCTTTTTACTATGTGGTAAGAGCATGAATCCTAATTATATAAGACAAGTAATAAACCTTACCCAAACTACTAGTGGCTCTTATTTATTATTAGTATCCCTCGATTTGGCTAGAAAGAATCTTGCTATAAATGGTAAAGAAATATATGCAAAATGTGTAGAATTAGCAGAGTATGCCAGAAATGATATTAATAAACTGGAAGGTTATTACGCATTTTCAAAAGAAATTATAAATGGTGATACGGTATATGATTTTGATCCTACAAAATTATCTGTACATACTAGAAATATTGGATTAGCTGGAATAGAAGTATATGATATATTACGAGATGAATACGATATTCAGATTGAATTTGGCGATATAAGTAACTTCTTAGCAATCATCTCTGCTGGTGACAGAGCATTTGAAATCGAACGTCTAATTGCATCTTTATCTGAAATTAAACGTTTATATGGCACTAGTGATACTTCAGATATGTTTGATCATGAATATATTAATCCTGATGTTGTGCTCCCTCCGGGGGTTGCCTTTTATCTTGATAAAACTTCCTATCCGCTTAATGATACGAAAGGAAGAATCAGTGGAGAATTTGTAATGTGTTACCCACCGGGGATTCCGATATTAGCACCTGGGGAGCGAATAACTAGAGAGATAATAGACTATATTAATTATGCAAGAGAAAAAGGTTGCTTCTTAACTGGGACAGAAGATATGCAAGTTAAACACATTAATATAGTTGATATGTAGTATGAAAGAAAATTTAGTATGGCTGCCAAGTTAATTCTTTCAGATTTTGATTACGGCAGTACCATAACTATACTTGTGATATGCGAGGTGTTATTAATGGATTTATGGTATACAGAAAATCACACAAAAGATGTTAAATTTTCAATAAAAGTAAATAAGCAATTATATAGTAAACAGAGCGAGTTTCAACGTATTGATATATTAGAAACAAAAGAATTTGGCCGTATTTTAACCTTAGATGGATATTTAATGGTAACGGAAAAAGATGAATTTATTTATCATGATATGATAACTCATGTAGCCATGGCTACCAATCCAAGCATTAGTAAGGTATTAGTCATTGGCGCAGGAGATGGCGGCACTGTCAGAGAATTACTTCGTTATTCATCCATTACACATATTGATTTGGTGGAAATTGATGAAGAGGTTGTAACATCTTGTGAAGAATATCTTCCACAGACTGCAAGTAAACTTCGAGATGAGAAAGTTCATCTACATTTTGAAGATGGTCTTCGTTATGTACGAAAAAAAGAAGAGGAATATGATCTTATTATTGTTGATTCAACCGATCCATTTGGACCAGGAGAGGGTCTATTTACAAAAGAATTCTATGGTAATTGTTTTACAGCTTTAAAAGAAGATGGAATTCTAGTAAATCAACATGAAAGTATGTATTATTCATCCTATGCAGAATCAATGAAGAGAGCACACCAAAGAATAAACTCATGCTTTCCTATTGCTAGAGTTTATCAAGCACATATTCCTACGTATCCGTCGGGACATTGGCTATTTGGTTTTGCGTCTAAAAAATACGATCCAATTAAAGATTTTGATGCAGACAAATGGAATAGTTTAGGCTTAAAAACAAAGTATTACAATACCCAGTTACACATAGGTGCATTTGCTATTCCAAACTATGTTAAGGAGATGTTAGAGAATGAATAGAAACATTCATACGTTTATTGGGTGTGATAAAGAATATAAAGATAGTAGTATTGTGTTGTTTGGTGCACCATTTGACAGTACAACCTCTTACCGCCCTGGAACTAGATTTGCAAGTTCTGCAATTCGTAATGAAAGCTTTGGAATAGAGACATATAGCCCTTACCTGGATAAGGATTTAAATGATATTAATGTATTTGATGGTGGGGACTTGGAACTTTCCTTTGGAAATCCAAGTAAAGCTCTTGATAGCATTTATGAATATACAAAGACGGTTTTAGAAGATGGTAAAGTTCCTTTTATGATAGGTGGAGAACACCTTGTAACGTTAGGGTCGGTTAGAGCAGTTAGGGAAAAGTATGAAGACCTTCATATTGTTCACTTTGATGCTCATACTGACTTAAGGGATGATTACCTTGGAGAAAAGTTATCCCATGCCTGCGTAATGAGAAGATGCCATGAATTAGTTGGGGATGATAGAATCTATCAATTTGGTATTAGAAGTGGGGATAGGGAAGAATTTTACTGGGCAAAGGATCATGTTCATATGCAAAAGTTTACCTTTTCTGGATTAGAGGAAGTAGTGAATAAACTAGAAGGAAAACCGGTATATTTAACTATTGATTTAGATGTATTAGACCCTAGTGAATTTCCTGGAACTGGAACACCAGAAGCTGGGGGAGTGACTTTTCTTGAATTATTACATGCAGTTCGGACAATGACAGGACTTAATATTGTAGCTCTTGATATGAATGAGTTATCTCCAATCTATGATAGGAGTGGCCAGTCAACAGCACTTGCATGTAAATTATTAAGAGAAATTTTATTAACTTTTGGAAAGCCCCGTGTTCAAATTAATGAGGGACAAATTCAATAAATTGATATTTTATGAGGTGGAAAATGCAAGAAACAGTTGTAAAATTTATAGAAAAATATAATTTGAGTTGTGATGAAAAAATTAGATATATGGATTTGGTTAGTGAAGTGGGCGAGTTAGGAAAGGAAATTATTAAAGGCTGTGAATATGGTAAACAACAGTATACTAAGACTCCTAATAGCGAAAATGAATTAGGTGATTGTCTTTTCTCATTATTTGCTTTATGTTATGAAATGAATATAGATGCAAAAAGTGCACTAGATAAAGCTTTAGCCAAATATGAAAAGAGATTTAATCTCAAGGGTGAAATTAGTTCAGGACAATAACTTTGTAACTTAAATACTCAATAAGTAATCAAATGTTTTTTTGTTTCAAGTACAAGAATTAAAATAATAAAATTAAGAAAGGATACGTAGTAGACTGATTTAATCGTATAACAAGTTGTAAGTATAATGTTTTCAATACTTATATGCTTGTTATACACTCTACTACTAAAAATAGAAATGGGAAAAGCGTTAATCATTGGTGCTGGCGGAGTTGCTAGCGTTGTTGTACATAAATGTTGCCAAAATCCAGATATATTCGAGGAAATCCTTATTGCAAGTAGAACTAAATCTAAATGCGATGCATTAAAGGAAAAATTAGATGGTGGAAAAACCATAATTTCAACTGCACAGTTAGATGCTGATAATGTGGACGAGATTGTAGCACTAATTAATGAGTTTAAACCAGATATCGTTATTAATGTAGCATTACCATACCAAGACTTAACTATTATGGATGCTTGTCTTGCTACAAAAGTTGATTATGTTGATACAGCTAATTATGAGCCACTTGATACAGCTAAGTTTGAATACAAATGGCAATGGGAATACCGTGATAAATTCAAAGAAGCTGGTATTACTGCACTTCTTGGTAGTGGATTTGATCCTGGTGTAACAGGAGTTTTCTCCGCATATGCAATGAAACATTATTTTGATGAAATACATGAAATTGATATATTAGATGCCAATGCTGGAGACCATGGATATCCATTTGCAACTAACTTTAATCCTGAAATAAATATACGTGAAATAACAGCAGATGGTAGTTATTTTGAAAATGGTGAATTTACCCATGTGCCTCCGATGTCAATTAAAAGAGTTTATAACTTTCCTGAAATTGGTGAAAAAGACATGTACTTATTACACCATGAAGAATTAGAATCATTGGCAATCAATATTAAAGGTGTAAAACGTATTCGTTTCTTTATGACATTTTCAGAACGTTATTTGACTCATTTAAAGGTACTAGAGAATGTTGGTATGACTTCCATCGAACCAATTGATTATAACGGTCAAAAAATTGTACCGTTGCAATTCCTAAAAGCAGTTCTTCCTGATCCTGCATCTTTAGGACCTAGAACAAAAGGAAAAACCAATATTGGTTGTATCTTTAAAGGGGTAAAAGATGGTGTTCCTAAAACTTATTACGTATACAATGTGTGTGATCATGAAGAATGCTACAAAGAAGTTGGTTCACAAGCAATCTCTTATACAACAGGTGTCCCAGCAATGATTGGTGCCATGATGGTTATGAGTGGTAAATGGAAGAAACCAGGTGTTTATAATATAGAAGAATTTGATCCAGATCCCTTTATGGAGGCATTAAATAAATACGGTCTTCCTTGGAACGAAAGTTTTAATCCAGATTTAGTGGATTAATATAGTTAAGGAGATTAGTATGAATATTGACGTTAAAAATATAGTAACACCTGCCTATGTAGTGGATGAGAACTTACTAATAAAAAATCTAGAAATACTAAAATATGTTTCAGATCAAACAGGATGCAAGATATTGCTAGCTCAAAAAGGTTTTTCTATGTTTTCTACTTATACATTAATTGGAAAATACTTAAGTGGAACTACAGCTAGTACACTTTTTGAGGCAAAACTTGGTGCCGAGGAAATGGAAGGGGAAGTACATATCTTTAGTCCGGCATATAAAGATGATGAAATGGATGAGATAATATCCTTATGTGATCATATGGTATTTAATTCATTTTCACAGTGGGACAAATATAAAGATAAGGTACAAAATGCTGGCAAAAAGATTTCTTGCGGAATTCGTATTAATCCAGAATACGCTGAGATTGAAACAGATATGTACAATCCTTGTTTTGCAGGTTCAAGACTTGGTGTTACCCTAGATAAATTTAAAGAAGATGAACTTGATGGTATTGAAGGGCTTCATTTTCATACTATGTGCGAACAAAATTCAGATGTTCTAGAACGTACTCTAAAAGTTGTTGATGAGAAGTTTGGTAAATATATTAAAAATATGAAATGGATTAACTTTGGTGGAGGCCATCACATTACAAGACCAGATTATGATTTAGATACCTTGATACGTTGCATTAATTTTATGAAAGAGAAATACGGTATTAGGGTGTATTTAGAACCAGGAGAAGCAATTGCACTTAATACTGGTTACCTAGTATCTACCGTTCTTGATACTTTGGAAAATGGTATGGATTTAGCAATTCTTGATACTTCGGCAGCTTGTCACATGCCTGACGTATTAGAGATGCCTTACCGCCCAGTAATAATAGGTTCAGGTTTACCAGGGGAGAAAGCTTATACGTATCGACTTGGTGGACCAACTTGTCTAGCAGGAGATGTGATTGGTGATTATTCTTTTGATGAACCTTTAGAGGTGGGACAAAAGTTAGTATTTCTAGATATGGCTCATTACACCATGGTGAAGAATAATACATTTAATGGTGTCGGGCTTCCTTCCATTATGTTATATACTAAAGAGAAGGAGTTAAAATTAATAAAGAAATTTGGTTATGAGGATTTTAAGATGCGTTTATCTTAATGATGTGATAAGTTGATTTTATAAACTGTTAGCCTTATAATAAGTACATAAATATAATTAAAGGAAGAATATATATGGAAAACATACAAGATAAAAAGTGGGATGAAGAACATATGTTATCTCCAATTTTTAAAAGAATTGATGAATTATGTAAGCTTGATAAAACAATTATTATAGCAATTGATGGGAATTGTGGAAGTGGGAAAACAACTTTTGCAAATGAGATTAATAAATATTATGATTGTAATATATTTCATATGGATGATTTTTATCTTCCGTTTCATAGAAAAACCAAAGAACGTATGGCTACGCCCGCAGGAACTGTAGAATATGAAAGGGTATACGAGGAAATCATTTGTACTTTACTAGAAGATAAAGAAGTTATATATAGGCCTTTCCTGTGTGCAAGTAGAAGTCTAGGTGAGCCAATTCATATGAAATATAAAAAGATAAATATTATCGAAGGGTCCTATAGTATGCATACTATGTTACAAGATGCATATGATTTAAAAATATTTCTAAAACATGATGATAATACCCAAAAAGAAAGAATTATGTTAAGAAATGGTTATGAAAAACTACAAGAGTTTTTAGATTTATGGATACCACTAGAAAATTTTTACTTTAAAAATTTAAATATTGAAAAATGTAGTGATATCATAATAGATACTACAAATTTGTGGTAAATAGATAGGATATAAAAATAATCATTTAATGATTATACATATTATACAAACAAGCTGTTCGCTAACAACGAACAGCTTTCTATAATGATGAAAAACATTAAAATAATCCTTGATTTTTTTATTGATATAGTATAGAATATTGTTATGAAATTAAACAAATAAATAATCCCAAGGGAGGTTAAGATGTCACGATTAGGCGGAGTAACCGTACAATCCGTAGCACGTGCACTCGATATATTAGAGTGTTTTAATGGGTCAATAGAAGAATTAGGTATTTCAGAACTTTCCGAGATGATGGGGTTAAGTAAAAGTACAATATATGGACTAGTGAATACATTATTAATAAAAGGATATCTTGAACAGAATCACAGTAATAAAAGATATCGCCTAGGACTTAAGTTATTTGAGCTTGGTTATCTTGTAAATAAAAGAATGGATTTAAGAACTGAGGCAAAACCATTTTGTGAAGATTTATCTAAAAAGAATAATGCTACTGTTCACTTAGCTGCAAGGTATAATCATGAGATAGTATATATTGATAAAGTTGATACTCCTACTGCAATTATAGTATATTCTCAAGTAGGAAAAACAGCTCCTTTATACTGTACAGGTGTTGGAAAGGCTATTTTAGCATTTTTAGACAAAGAGCAAATAAATGAATATATATATAGCGCTAAGTTTATAAAACATACAGAACACACCATAATAAGTGGTGAAATTTTATTAGAGGAATTAAGTAGAATTCAAGAAAATGGTTATGCCATTGATGATGAGGAAATAGTAGATGGGTTAAAGTGTATTGCAGCTCCTATATTTGATTATAATAATAATCCTATCGGTGCAATAAGTGTATCCTTTCCATTAGGTCAATTAAGTGAAGAAGATATACCAGTAGTTTCAAAGGATGTAATTTACTGTGCACAAAATATTTCAAGAAGATTAGGGTATACAAAATAATTAAGGGCCATTAGGTCCTAATTATATAAACTATATTACGAACGTTGTTCGTTAATAACGAATTGAGGGTGACGATATGGAAGATATAAGAGAAATTATATTTAAAAGTATCATTAATAAGAAGTATAAAGCTGTGATTACTGCGGAAAGAGATGGCTGTTTATCTGGTGTAGAAGAAGCGAAAAAGGTAGCTTTAGTTATTGATGTTGCCATGAATCTATTTTATAACGAAGGTGATTTAATTAAAAAAGGTGACAAGATTGCTGAAGTTATTGGAACAGCGAAACAGATGACGATTGCTGAAGAAAAACTGGTTGGGTGTTTAGCAAAATATTCAGGAATAGCATCAGCTGCACACCGAGCAGTAAGTCTAGCAGATAATAAGGTTAGAGTGGTATCTGGGGCATGGAAGAAAATGCCTGGTGAAATAAAAGATGGTATTCGTAAAGCTATAATATCAGGTGGGGCTTCTTTTCGTATAAGTACTAAGCCAATGGTATATCTTGATAAAAATTACATATGCATGTTGGGTTCTATTCCTAATGCACTAGCTTCTGTAAACGAACTTACTGAATTAAGTAAAGTTATTCAAATTAAAGGAAAGCAATGTACGATTGAGGAAGAAACAAAACAGGCATTGGAAAATGGATGTAATATTCTGATGGTGGATACAGGTGAACTAGATGATTTGGAACGATGTAGTAAAGTTGTAGAATCTATGGGTAGGAGAAATGAAGTTGAAATTGCTTTCGCTGGTGGAGTTAAAATTGATGAAATCTCAACTATATCTCAATATGGAATGGATATTTTGTGCATAGGTAAAGAGATTGTAGATGCACCATTATTAGATATGAAATTTGATGTAGAAACTTTGTAGGATATTGATATTAAAAACATATCATATAATTTTATATTAAGTAATCGTTTAAGGAAAGTTATGAGGAAATGTTATGGGATTAAATTTATTAGAAAAAACAGAATTATGGATCAATCAAATATATTTGGAAAACGTTAATCTTACTGTTTTGGCACAAACAGTTGCAAGAGTTTTAAAATTAGATCCTGATAAAGTTTTAGTTGTAGATGTTAGAAGTGAACATATTACACTTGATATTTTAGAAAAGGATATACCAACTGAAAATATTATTGGAAAAGAGAGAGAAATACTTGAAGCGGTAGGAGCACTTGAAGGAGTTAGATTAAAAGAAGACTCTTGTATACACTCAAACGGTATTCTTGGACTTATCTGTCTAGAAGGAGAAGATCCTGAAGGAATTAGTAACACTGTTAACATTATGGTGAATGAGATGAAAGAGAAAATATCCAAACGTGCAATCGTATTTCCTACTGGTTTTGAGTTGAAGCAGAAGTTGATTGAAGATACCAATACACCATATTTGAAAGAATTGTTAGAAAAAAATGGATATAAAGTAACTGTAGGTGACATTATTGAAGATGATTTAGATGATATGACATATAAATTATCTGATGCGGTATCAAGAGCTTATGGTCTAATTATTACAACTGGGGGTGTTGGTGCAGAAGATAAGGATAAAACGGTAGAGAGTATCTTAAAGTTAGATAAAGATGCAGCTACTCCATATATTGTTAAGTTCAAACAAGGAACTGGACGTCATGTAAAAGATGGAGTAAGAATTGCAGTAGGTATGATAGGACCATCTATGATTGTATCCTTTCCAGGACCTAATGATGAAGTTATTCTTGCAGCAGATGTTTTATTACAAGCTTTAGAGAATAATTATGATAAAGAAACTACAGCAAGAATGATCGCTGATGTTTTAGCAAAGAAATTAATGAAAGAAAATTATCATGGACATGAACACGGTCACAAACACAAATAGGAGGCAAATATGGAACATAAATTAATAGCAAAAAGGTTATATGAAGCTGAAAAAAATTGTATACAAATCGAAGCACCAACTAAGGAATATACAGATTTTAAAGTTGAAGATGCATATCAAATACAATTAATTAACGTAGCAAAAAGGATAGAGCAAGGTGAAAAAGTAATTGGTATGAAGGTAGGTTTAACAAGTAAAGGTATGCAAAATCTACTTAAGGTTAATGAACCTGATTATGGACATTTAACTGATAAAATGCTATTACGTGAAGGTGAAATCTGCCATTTTGATGATTTAATACAACCTAAAGTAGAAGGTGAATTAGCTTTTTGTTTAAAGAAAACACTTAAAGGACCAGGAGTTACAATCGCAGATGTTTATAATGCAACAGATTGGGTGGTTCCAGCTATCGAAATTGTTGATAGTAGGGTTAAGGACTGGAAGATAAGTCTATGTGATACCATTGCAGATAACGGCTCTAGTGCAAAACTTGTCTTAGGAAGTAAAATGACTCCAATATCAGAAGTTGATATGCGACTTACTGGTATGACTCTAGAGAAAAACGGTGAATTAGTAAATAGTGGTACACTAGCAGAAGTTCTTGGGAATCCCGCAGCAGCGGTAGCTTGGTTAGCCAATAAATTATCACAATTTAATATTGATTTAAAAGAAGGTAGTATTGTTTTAGCTGGTGCTCTAACAGCAGCAGAAGTTGCGGAAAGGGGTGATATATTTACAATCAATTTCTATGGTATGGGTAGCTTAACAGTTAAATTTGAATAAGGAGAAAAGCATGGAAAAAAACATGGAGAAAATAAAAGTTGGAATTATAGGTCCCGGTAATATCGGAACTGATTTAATGTACAAAGTTATGAAAAGTAAGAATCTTCAAATGGAGATGATGGCTGGGATTGTTGAATCTGAAGGAATCAAAAGAGCAGCAAACTTAGGATTTCAGACATCCACTAAAGGTGTTGATGCTATAGCAGCGAATGATGAGATAAAAATAGTATTTGATGCTACTAGTGCAAAAGCACATTTACATAATGCACCAATTTTGAAAGCAGCAGGTAAAATAGTTATGGATATGACACCAGCAGCAGTAGGTCCATATGTAGTACCTTGTGCTAATTTAGATGAATTAAGAGATGAAGATAATTTCAATATGGTTACTTGTGGTGGTCAAGCTACCATACCTATTGTTTATGCAATTAATAAAGCCGCTGATTGTAGTTATGCAGAAATTGTTTCTTGTATCTCTTCAAAAAGTGCTGGTCCAGGTACTAGAGCAAACGTTGATGAATTTACTCAAACAACAAAAAAAGCACTTGAAATTGTTGGTGGAGCAGATACAGCAAAAGCGATTATAGTATTAAATCCAGCTGAACCACCAATTATGATGACAAATACGGTATATACATTAGTAAAAAATCCAGATGAAAATGCAATTATAAAAGCTGTTAATGACATAGTACACGAAGTACAGCAATATGTCCCAGGATATCAATTAAGAGTTCCTCCAGTCATTGATGGTAATAAAGTTACTGTTATTGTACAAGTAGAAGGAGCAGGAGATTTTCTACCTTCTTATTCTGGAAATTTAGATATTATAAATCAAGCAGCCGTTGCTGTAGCAGAAAAGGTAGCCCTAAAGCTACAAAAGGAGGTGTAGATTATGCAAAAAAGAAAAATAAATATTGTTGATACTACATTAAGAGATGGAAGCCATGCAGTAAGTCATAACTTTACTGTAGAGCAAGCAGTAGCTATTGCTGGGGGACTTGATAAAGTAGGAGTAGGAATTATTGAATTAAGTCACGGAGACGGTATCGCTGGTTCTTCTATTAATTACGGATTCTCTAAGACACCTGAAATGGACATGATAAGAGAAGCGAGTAAAGTGGTATCCAATGCAAAATTAGCAGTTTTATTATTGCCTGGTATAGGTACAATAGAAGATTTGCAAGAAGCAAAAGATAATGGTGCAACAGCAGTACGAATTGCAACTCATGTGACTGAAGCAGATATTGCTATTCAACATATGAAATATGCTAAAAGTCAAGATATGATGGGTGTAGGATTTTTAATGATGTCGCATATGGCTTCTCCTGAAAAAATAGTAGAACAAGCTAAAATATTTGAAGAATGTGGAGCCGATTATATAAATTTAGCTGACTCTGCTGGATATCTATTACCAGATGATGTAAGAAAAAGAGTAAGTGCTCTAAAAAATGAAATTAATATTCCAATTGGTTTTCATTCACATAATAATTTAGGGCTCTCAATTGCAAATTCAATCGCTGCAGTTGAAGAAGGTGCAACTTATATAGATGCAACATGTAGGGGGCTTGGAGCAGGTGCTGGAAATACACAAAATGAAGTTTTATGTGCAGTACTTGAACGTATGGACTATGATACAGGAATTGATTTATATGGAATTATGGATCTTGCGGAAGATGTAGTAGAACAAATTATGAATCGACCACAAATCATTAATACAGCTTCTTTAATGCTAGGCTATGCAGGAGTTTATTCTAGCTTCTTATTACATACTTATAAAGCAGCTGAAAAATTTAATCTTAATCCAAGAGATATTTTAGTTGAATTAGGTAAACGTAAAATGGTTGGTGGGCAAGAGGATATGATAGTGGATGTTGCGTTTGAATTATCTAAAAAATAAGGATATTGGAGGTATATAAGATGAAGCAAGTAACGTTATTAGCAGAAGTACAAGAAAATGTATGTAGGGGGTGTAAAATATGTGAAAAAGTCTGTCCTGTATACGCAATAAAAATAGTGGATAAGAAAGCTGTAGTAGATAAAGATGCTTGCCGCGGCTGTGCTAATTGCGAACAAAGATGTCCATTTTATGCAGTGAAGATGGTTAAGAGAGAAGAACCACTTAGCATTGGAGTAGATGTAACAAAATACGATAAAAATGAAATAAGAGAACTTTGTGAAAAAGCACATCTAAATCCAGAACAAGTATTATGTTATTGCGTTGGTGTTAGAGCAGATGAGGTTGCAGCAGCTCTTATTGGTGGTGCGAAAACTCCAGAAGAAGTTTCTTCTATGACAGGTATACGTACAGGGTGCTCTATTGAATGCATACAGCCATTATTAAGATTAGTAAAAGCTGCTGGCAATGAATTAGTACCAAATCCAAATGGATGGCAATGGTATGGTGAAACAGCAACAGCTTGGACTCTACCAGAAGAAGTAAAAGAAAAATACAATAGTAGAGGCTTTTATTTTGAAGAAGATAGAGAACTGCTTGATAAAATTGTACATACATCAAATAATGATTAACAATTTTAAGATATGCAACAACTATATAACACAATTAAGCGGGGTATGAGATATGAATAAAGAAGTAATGATACACAAACCAATAAAACCTATTGAACCAAAACCTTCACAATATGGTATTGAACCATCTTTAGTAAAAACAAGGGTTTCTGAGCTACCAAATATGGTTTCATTAAAATTGCAAGAATTATTTCCAGATCTACCAGATGTTATTTATCCAGCCAAGGAAGGTGTGGATGGAATTAAGGATGTAAAAGAAGCAGCATATGAATCTCTTAGAAAAGTAGACATGAGTATGATTAAACCGGAACATACAGTGAACATTCTAGCATCTCATCACGGATTTACTTTATATGGTGGTCAACCATATGCAGAATTATTAAAAGCAATTAAAGATATTGTAGAAGAAAAAACTGGATGTAAGAATATACGCTTACGTGCTGGTGTAGGAATGAGATTTAGAGAAACAGAAGAATACATCAAGCGTTATGGTTTAGATACTTATTTTAATGGTAAAGCAATTGGATTAGCTCCAGTTGATGAAGGTATTCCAATTGAAACTGAAATTGGTACTTTATATGGTCTTAAAAAAATATATGATGCAGATTGGATTATTCATGCGCATCACACAGATGTACGTGAAGTACATTTCCATCGTCAAGTTGATAAAGCAGTTAAACCTTTTGGTATGTCTTACGCAAGATGCGAAACTCGTAGTACTTATCACCAGAATTTAGGACCACGAGCTGCAAACTTTACTGCAAGAGCAATTTTTGAATCTGAGTTTGTACAAAGTAAATTCGCATTTGCTTCCTTTCTTAATGTTGGGCCTCATGGTATTGTAGGTGTAGATTCAGATAATGATCTTTATGCACTTAATGACCGTGCCACTTTCGTAGGATGTCAATATTATGGAAAGATTATGACTTTATTTGGGGAAATTGATGAATGTATTGCAGTACTAGATTTCCCATGTCCTGTGCCATATGTATTTGCAGCAGGTGTTATCTATGCTAACTTTACTGGTGCGAATACAGACCTTTATGATATGGAGAATGCACTTGCACCATATACATGGTATACAGAAGCCTTCTATAATCGTAATGATAAACCAATGCTCGAGGATATTCCACCTATGAATCCAGCTATTAAAATGTGTGTTCACAATTATGCATGGCTTGGATATCCATCCGCATTCTTCTCTAAACACATACCAACTATTGTTGTAGGACAAGAACAAAGCGATTTATTTGATACAGATCCATTAAATATTCAATACATGGATTATGCTAGTGTTATAAAAACAACAGAAGGTGCTATGAATTTTGCTTATAATGCTACTGGTACCGATAAAGTACTTATTTTCGACGGTGCTATGGCAGGTATAAATGTAAGCCGTTCTCTAGCAGAACTATTAATTGAAAAAGCACCAGCTGTTAGCGAAAGAGTAGATAAAGAATTACTACCAAAATGGCTAAAGCAAAGAGGTGTAGATATTTCAGTTTTCGGTAAGTTATAATTAAACAAAGGAGAAGAAAATAATGAATAATGCACAAACCAAATTGGGGTTTATTGAAAAAGGGCCTGGATATAAATCAGGTCTAGCAGATTTAAAGAGGTATTTTACTGGAAAATCATTAACAGCTGGTATAGTAGCTGCAATCTTTGGATGTACCGGTCCTGCACTTGTTACGATTAATGCAAGTACTGCAGCGGGTTATTCAATGGAACAAACCGTTTCATGGTTATTTGGTATTTATGTATTTGGTGGACTTATTAGTTTAATTATGGCCCTTTATTTTAAGATGCCAATTGTAGGTGCGTTCTCAATCCCTGCAGCTTCAATGTTAGCGACTTCATTAGTTGGCTATTCCTTTAACGAAGCTTCTGGTGCTTTTTTGATGGCTGGTGTCATCGTTTTATTACTTGGTGTCACTGGATTAATAGGAAAAGTTATGAGATTTTTACCACTACCCATTGTAATGGGCATGATAGCAGGCGTTATGTTGCGTTTTGGTACTAATATTGTAACTTCAACAATAGCAGCTCCAATTATCTGTGGCGCAGCAGTTTTCGGCTATTTTGTTATTCCTAAATTTATAAAAAAGTTACCTCCAGTTTTAGCAGCATTACTATGTGGTGTTATTGCTATCATATGCACTGGTGGATTAAATATAGAATCCTTTAATTTTTCCTATATTCCACCACAATTAGTATTACCTAAATTTAATTTAGCAAGTATTTTATCAGTATCTGTACCATTAGCAGCACTTGTTGTAGGTGCTGAAAATGCACAAGCTATTGGAGTTTTATATGCACAAGGTTATAAAGTACCTATTAATGCAATGACAATCATTAGTGGTATCGGTGGAATTTGTTCTGGACTTGTTGGAGCTCACAATGCTAATATTGCAGGGCCAATGACTGCTATTTGTTCATCTGATGCAGCAGGAGATGATAAAGATGGGCGCTACGTGGCAGCAATAATCAATGGATGTTGTTTTATTACTTTTGGTATTTTGGCAAGTTTTGCTTTAGGATTTGTTACGGCAATTCCATCTGGATTAATCAATGTATTAGCTGGTTTAGCAATGATTAACGTATTGATTAGTTCATTTAAAGAAGCTTTTACTTCAAATCATTTTACACTTGGTGCATTTGTTGCATTAATCATTGGTGCAAGCAACATTACAATTCTTTCTATTGGTTCTGCTTTCTGGGCTTTGTTCGGTGGTGTAATTGTTTCATTATTATGCGAATGGAAAGATTTTGACTTTCAAAATGAAAAGTAATAATAAAAGCAATATTTATATAAATTACATATACACAAAGAGGGTATAACCGAAAAGTTATAAATGTTAGAGGAGGTAACAATACCCCCTCTAACAGAGCAAATGCATGTAGGAGGATATCTTTATATGAATGTAACAATAAAAGAGAGAATCACAAAACTTCAAACTAGCTTACAGGAGCTAGAGCTAGACGTAGCAGTTATTATGGATAGAGAAAATCTAATATATTTTGCTATGCTTGAAGATTTGGAAGGAGGTTCTTTAATTGTACCAGCAGTTGGAGAGCCAATCATTATTAGTATATGGTTAGATGCAAGACATGTTTATGATAAAACAGGTATGGAGGTTATTCCATATTTCTTTCCAGGTGAAAATGTTAGTCAAAAAACAGCAGATGTTGTGAATAAATTGGGTATAAAGAATCCAAAAGTAGGTTTTACAAGATATTTTGTATCTTTAAAAGATTATCAATGTTTACGAGATAGCGTGCCTGGTATTTATTTTGGTGATATTGCGGAGGCTTGTTATAGAATTCGTTCTGTTAAAAATGAAGTAGAAATTGAATATATGAAAAAAGCTGCTACCTTTTTAAAAATTGGTATGGAAGCAGCAACGAAAGCGACAAAGCCTGGTTTAAAAGAAACAGAAATACTAGCAGAAGCTGAATATGCTATGAGAAAAGCTGGTTCTGAGGGTAGTTCTTTTCGTATGCAAGTACTAAGACACGATCGTCAACAATTAGTTCATCCATATGCAGGTGACTATATAATTAATGATAATGAACCTGTTATAATTCATTTGGGTGCAACTTATAAAGGATATGTTACCAAAATGTGTCGTACAGTTTTTCTTGGAGAGGTTGCAAAAGAAACGAAAAACATATATAATTTATTAATCGAGACTCAAAAGATTGCCATGGACTCATTAGTACCTGGTGCAATCGCTGGTGATGTGTACGAAAAAGCATATCGTTATATACATGATAATGGATATGCTAAAATGTTCTTACCTCATATAGGTTATGGTGTTGGAATAAGACAATCAGAATTTTATCCAATATTAGGTAAAGGTTCTACACATCAATTAGAGGAAAATATGGTAGTAGATATTTTACTTCCAACCATTTATGAACCTAAATTTGGTGGGCCAAGGATAACAGATACAGTATTAATTAAAACAGATGGATGCGTAAATTTAACTGCTTAATTAGTATAACTATTTGTACGAATGAAAGTTATAAAACTTTAATGCAATTATTATTATTATTATTATTATTATTATTATTATTATTATATGGAGATAAGCAATGATAAATCATAAGTACTTAATCACAGTTGTAGATGGTCAAGGTGGAGGCATTGGAAGACAATGTATTGAAAGATTAACAAAGTGTTTACCAAAAGAGTTACCAGTAGTTATACGTGCACTTGGTACTAATGGATTAGCAACATCGGCAATGCTAAAAGCTGGGGCCTCGGATGGGGCAACGGGCGAGAATGCTATTATACATAACGTAAAAAAAGCAGATATAATTATGGGACCAATTGGTATAAGTATTCCCCATGCAATGTTAGGTGAATTATCGCCAGCAATTGCTGAGGCAATAGGAGCAAGTGATGCTTATAGAATTTTAATACCTTTTGATGGTTGTAGCACTAAGATAGTTGTGATTAATGAAGGTACTTTACAACAATACATAGAAAGTGCAGTTGAATTAGCAATAAATAAGTTGCATGAATACAATTAGAAAAATAATTATAAAACTGCATAATTATTACTCAATATTATAAATAAGTTTACATAATTCTTTACAAATATAAAATAATATGTTAAAATATATTAGAGAATTTGAACAATGACTATCATGAAGATAGTAACTATTATGAAAAATAGTAGTAGTAAAATACCTCAAGAATAATACTTGTTGGAATGAAAAACAGAATAATATTGATATTAGGATCATGAAGGTTCAAACTGTTTTATATAACAGTTTATTCTTCATGATTTTTTTTATTAATAGGAAAGAAACTGTCATTGTTCATCTCGAAGTATTTAATGCATCTACATTATAGGAGGAGAAAAAGATGAAAAAAACAAACACTCAAAAACTTATTTATACTGGTATATGTATTGCCATAGGGTTGATTTTACCACAAATTACAAAAATGGTTCCAGTAAATAACATTGGTTCTATTATATCTCCAATGCATATTCCCGTATTACTTAGTGGTTTCTTATGTGGTATTCCATATGCAGCTTTCTGTGGTTTTATATTACCTTTATTAGCTTTTGCACTTACTGGAATGCCACCAATCTACCCAGTTGGTTTAGCTATGATATTTGAACTTGCTACATATGGTGGGGTGGCAGCTGCACTTTATAAAATAACAAAAGGTAAAATATATCCATCCTTAATTGGTGCTATGCTTTGTGGTAGAGTTGTAATGGGTGTTGCATATGCAATCATTTTTGGTATTGCTGGTATACCATATGGAATGGCAACTTTTGTATCTGCTGCATTTGTCACTGCGCTACCTGGTATTATAATTCAACTTATTGTAGTACCAGCCATTGTATATGTATTAAAAAAAGCTAGATTATTACCTGGGCAACAGAATAATTAAGTTATTATGATACCCTATAAAGTAAGGAAGTCACAGAATTGTTATTTAGTTCTGTAACTTCCTTATTTTAATAAAATTAACTAACTCGGGGCAAGTCATAAGTGGGCTAAAACTCATATAGATTAAACTTTACTAATAAGTTTAATTAAGGTAAAATATGTATGTAAATAAGTAAATGGAAAGTCAAAGTGTGTTTAAATCTATTCTGTGAAAATATTTAACGTTGTGATTTAGTTAGAAAAGAAGTATAATTTATGGTATGGATTGGAGAATGATATGAATATATTAGTTGTCGGTGGTACTAGGTTTTTTGGTGTTCATTTAGTCGAGAGCTTATTAAAGGATGGTCATGAAGTTACCATACTTACAAGAGGAAAGGCAAAAGATTCTTTTGGTAATAAAGTTAAGAGATTATTAGTAGATAGAACAGATACAGATAGCCTTAGTTACAATCTAGCAGGTAAAGAGTATGATGTGGTTTATGATAACATTGCTTATTCTTCTAATGATGTGAAGAAATTACTGGATATTGTAAAGTGTAATCGCTATATTGTAACTTCTTCTGCATCCATATATTCTAATTGGCATATGGAACTAAAAGAAGAGGAGTTTGATCCTCTAACTCATCCATTAAAATGGTGTGATAGAACAGATGATACTTACGATGAGATTAAACGACAAGTGGAATGTGCTACTTTTACAGAATATAAGAATATTCCTTCTGTTGCAGTGAGATTTCCTTTAGTTATAGGAGAAGATGATTATACAAAAAGGTTATATTTCTATGTGGAACATGTAGTAAAAGAAATTCCAATGAATGTTAATAATATGGATGCTAGTATATGTTACGTGGATTCTAAAGAAGCGGGTTCCTTTTTAGCATGGTTAGCAGGGAAACCACATACAGGAGCAATTAATGGATGTAATTATGGAACAAAGAAAATTAGTGAAGTAATAGATTATGTAAAAGATAAAACAGGAAAATTACCAATATATCATGAAGATGGTGATGTGGGTCCATATAATGGATCAGAATCCTTTTGCTTAAGTGGAGACAAATGCAGACAATGGGGATATGAATTTACTAATCTAGATGATTGGTTTTATAAACTATTAGATACATATATCGAAGTGGCAACTACGAGTTAGGTGTATAAGGACTTAATGCAACCTTTATAAATTTAACAAAAAGCAATTATATAATGTACAAATCCAATAAAGAAAATAGAGCAGAGGTAAAAAATGATATATTTAAGAGAAATAAATAAAGAGAACTTTTTTGATATTTTAAGACTTAAGGTTTCAGAAGAACAAAAAAACTT
>JAEWHU010000042.1 GCA_023387635.1 Bacillota bacterium | reverse complement strand
TACATACTCAAAACCATCGCAATAAAAAGTTTCATCTTGCTGTACAATATTTTCATCTAGTGCGGCTGCAATAGTAAATGGTTTAAAGGTAGAACCAGGTTCAAAAGTATCACTAATAGCAAAATTTCTCCACATCTGATACAATGCATCTTGTTTCTCATCTTCTGTCATAGCTTTAATTTCTTTTTTCGTATATGCATAAGTTAAATCCGTTGGATTGTTAAGATCATATTCATTATTAGAAGCCATTGCAAGTATTTCACCATTATTAGGATTCATTGCTATTACACCAATGTTTTTACTTCCATATTCTTCGTTAAAACTTTTAATATGATTTTGTACAATTCCTTGTACATTGGCATCTATGGTTGATACTATAGTATTCCCATTTACTGCTGGTTTTACTGTCCGCTCTAATTTAAGTTCTTCGTCTATGTAACCATACTCTCTTCCATTGGTTCCATTTAATTCATCATTATAGTATTGTTCTAATCCCCAGTTACCAACATTACCACTTATGGTAAATCCGATAATGCTGCTACCTAATGTCTTATAAGGATATACCCTATCATAATCTTCTTCAAACCATATACCTTGAATATTTTTATCTTCTTTCGCTAGCTCTTTAAAAACTTGTACTTCGTCATAGGATATACCTTTTAACAATTTTGTATATTGGCTATTTGGTTTTGACTCTATAATTTCATTTATATCTGATTTTGATACATCAGGAAAACTTTTTGTTATAGCTTCTATGGTAGGTGTTAAGTAATCTTCATTTGACAACATTTTTTTCACATCAAGTATTACATGATATACCTTCTGGCTTGTAGCTAGGATTGTTCCTTTTCTATCAACAATATCCCCTCTTTGATAAGGAATTACTGAAGAACTATAAGTTTGTTGTGATAACACTCTTTTCTTGTACTTTTCACCATCCGTACGATTTAAGTAGATTAGTCTTCCAATTAGTCCAACTATAGCTATAATTACAATGCAAAAAACAAGCAATAACTTTGCTTGCATTTTGATTGTAAATTTTTTTATTTTTCTTCTATTTTTTCTTGTGCTCATATATTCACCTCAAATTGCAATCTTAAATTGTCAGCTATTTTATAAATTTATCCAATAGTGACGTTTCATTTCCGTCTGGTATGCTCTCATATTGTCTTACATAGTCACTTATAGTACTATCATAAGGGATTACTTGATTTTCATTTGGATATACCATACCAAGTTCAGTTGTTGCTATTTGAAATATATTATTTAAATCTAGTGAAGTATTTATCATAGATTCCATGGCTACATTATCATTTTGTAATTTAGTAAGATCACTTTCCATTTGTGCAATTTTCTTATTCATACTAGTAATTCCTGATTGAACACTTAAATAATCAACACAAGTATATAACGTAAGAATAATTGCACCTGTTAAAAATAGAAAAGAAACCAAGTCAATTGCAGGACTCTTTTTAGGTTTTCTTTTTGCCCTTTCTTTGGGATTGACATGAATCTCTTCATACTCCCTGTCATTATGCCTTGGGAGCTCTTGTAGTTTTCTTACTGCACTTCCATCAACATAATATGCATTATTATATTTATGTTTATAATTATTATTATTCATAGAACTCCCTTCTCCTGCAATACAGGTATTGATGTTTAAATCATTTTTTCAAATACTCTTAATTTAGAACTTTTTGACCTCTTGTTCTCTTCCAACTCTAATTCTGATGGAAGAATCGGTTTCTTAGTTACAACTTTCCCCTGTGATACTTTACCGCATACACAGACTGGAAAACTTGGAGGACATACACAAGGCTTCTCATTCTTACGGTAAATACTCTTAACGATACGGTCTTCTAGGGAATGGAATGTAATAATACATAGTCTACCGGAAGGATTTAGCAAACTTATCATACTGTCTAAGGAATCTGTTAATACTTCTAGTTCCTTATTCAGTTCTATTCTTATTGCTTGAAAAGTTCTCTTTGCAGGATGTCCACCATTCATTCTTACTTTCATAGGTATTGCTGCTTTAATAACCTCAGTTAATTCATCTGTTGTTTCAAGCGGTGCTACTTGTCTTCTTTTAACAATATGTTTTGCTATATTTTTAGCGAAATTATCTTCTCCGTAATCTCTTATAATACGGTAAAGCTCCATTTCGCTGTATCCGTTTATAATATCCTTTGCAGTCATGTTACCACGCGTGTCCATACGCATGTCAAGAGGTGCATTCTCTCGATATGAAAATCCTCTTTCTGGTGTATCTAATTGGTATGAGGATACCCCTAAATCAAGGATAATTCCATCAACCTTTTCAATGCCCAGATTATGAAGAACTTCTTTCATACCAGAATAATTACTTCGCACAATAGTAACTTTATCGCCGAATTCTTCTAGTCTTTTTCCACCTGCAACTATGGCAGCTTCATCTTGATCGATTCCTATCAATCTTCCTGATTCACCTAAGTGTTTACATATTTCATAGGAGTGTCCACCACCACCTAATGTACCATCTACATATATCC
>JAEWHU010000032.1 GCA_023387635.1 Bacillota bacterium | reverse complement strand
TAGAAACCCAGATATTATTAATCCATCTAGAAAGAAGAGAATTGCAAAAGGTGCTGGTGTTGATATCAGTGAAGTGAATAAGCTTGTAAAAGGCTTTGAACAATCAAGAAAAATGATGAAGCAATTTTCAGGTATGATGGGTGGCAAAGGTGGCAAAAGAAGAGGATTTAAGATGCCATTTGGATTATAAGTTGTCCAGTTATATACATTATTTGTTATAGCTTTACAATATACACTTATATAGTATGAATCAAATTTGATTTATTCTTGTAAAGAAAAGAAATTAAGGAGGTGAAAACATGGCAGTAAAGATTAGATTAAAAAGAATGGGTCAAAAAAAGGCTCCTTTCTATAGAATCGTAGTTTCAGATTCCAGATCACCAAGAGATGGTAAGTTCATCGAAGAGATTGGTACTTATGACCCAACTCAAGAACCTACTGCTTTCAAAATTGATGAGGAAGCTGCAAAAAGATGGATTTCTAACGGTGCTCAACCTACTGAAACAGTTGGTAATTTATTAAAAAAGGCGGGCATTACAAAATAATAAATCGGTTTTTTAACGATTTTGTTGCTAAAAACATTTCACATCCATGTGGAGGTGTAGAGTAATGAAAGAATTAGTTAGAGTAATTGCCACATCGCTTGTAGATCACCCGGAAGAAGTTGTTGTAACTGAAAAAGAAACAGACAAAGCTATTATAATTGAATTAAAAGTAGCTCCTGAAGATATGGGAAAAGTTATCGGTAAACAAGGCCGAATTGCCAAATCGATTCGTACAGTTGTAAAAGCAGCAGCAACAAAGGATGAGAAGAAAGTAGTAGTAGAAATACTACAATAATAATTAAAGTAACAAGAACCTAGTAAATAAGGCTTGCCTTTCACTTGGTTCTTGTTTTCATATAATAAAAGCAGAGGTAAACATAAGTGGGTGTCTAGGATGCCCCTTACTTATAATGAATTAAAAGCACAGATTGGAGTAAAATATGGAGGATTTTCTAAGAGTTGGTGTCATTTCATCTACCCATGGAGTTAGAGGAGAAGTAAAGGTTTTTCCTACCACCGATGATGTTAATAGATTTAAAGCATTAAAACAGGTTATTCTTGATACGGGAAAAGAGACGATACCTCTTGAAATTGCAGGTGTTAAATTCTTTAAAAATATGGTTATTTTAAAATTCAAAGGTTATGATAATATAAATGATATTGAAAAATATAAGGGTTCAGATTTATTGGTATCTAGGGAAAATGCAGTAAAACTAAGTAAAGATGAATTCTTTATCTATGATATTATTGGTTCAAGTGTTATTACAGATGATGAGGTTGAACTAGGCGAATTAACAGAAGTGCTTACTACTGGAGCTAATGATGTCTATGTAGTAACAACAAAAGAAGGTAAAGAAATATTAATCCCATCGATCAAAGAATGTATACTTGATGTAAATGTTCAAGATAAAAAGATATTAGTTCATTTACTACCAGGGTTATTGGATTAATCGTAACACAGCCTAGCTAGATTCGGGTGTCAATAGTCTATCTGCAAATATCTCTATGAATATTTATACACTCATATTCATTCGATAATCAAAATAAGACTCTTGACACCCGAATCCTAGCTATTATTATAGAATAAGGAGTTTAGTAAATGAATTTTCACGTATTAACATTATTTCCTGAAATGATTGAACAGGGTTTAAATACTAGTATTACTGGTAAAGCTATAAGTAAAGGACTTCTATCATTAAATGCCATTAACATTAGAGATTTTTCGGAAAACAAACACAATCGAGTAGATGATTATCCATATGGTGGAGGAGCTGGGATGGTAATGGCACCAGGTCCAGTCTATCGCTGTTATGAATCTGTATGTAATAAAATAAATCAAAATCAAAATTATGATTATGAAGTAAATAATAGTGATAAGAAAGTTTCAAAACCTGTGCGAGTAGTTTACTTAACACCACAAGGTAAAGTCTTTAATCAAGAAATGGCAGAAGAATTATCTAAAGAAGAAGATTTGATTTTTCTATGTGGTCATTATGAAGGAATTGACGAAAGAGTACTTGAAATGATAGTTACGGATTATGTTTCTATCGGTGATTATGTTCTTACAGGTGGAGAATTGCCTTCTATGGTTATGATTGACGCTATTTCAAGATTAGTCCCTGGTGTTTTAAACAATGAAACATCTAAAGATTTTGAAACCTTTCAAGACAATTTATTAGAATATCCTCAGTATACAAGACCTGAAGTTTTTATGGATAAACAAGTACCTGAGGTTCTCCTTTCAGGGCACCATATGAATATTGAAAAATGGAGAAGGGAACAATCCATTATTAGGACTTACCATAATAGGCCTGATTTATTAGAACATGCTAATTTAACAAAAAAAGAAGAGGCATTCCTCAATTTATATAAGAAGAATAATGAAAAGTTATAATATCAATATTAGATAGATTCAATAAAAAGACTTGCATTATCTTGTCCAATGTGATAAAGTTAATTGTTGTGAGATGGGATGGTCCTCTAATA
>JAEWHU010000024.1 GCA_023387635.1 Bacillota bacterium | reverse complement strand
TTTAATTAAATCTTTATTACCCAAATCTACTTGCAGAGATTTCCAAGCGTCATCCACTCCTGAAAAGCTTTTGTTTCCTTGATTTTTTTTAATTGATGGCATATCTAAAGCTGTAATTTTTGTTCTGTGCTGTATTCTTGCTCTTGATGCTGAACTTTTTGGATCTGCTCCAAGGTATCCAGGAACCGTCCAGAAATCTGTATAATAAGTTGGGTCCATCATACCGATTGCTGGGGTTAAAACAGGCAACGCACCAGGACCGATTAAATCCAGCGCAAAAATTGTTTTTGGTGGGAATCCCATGTGGATAAATTCCTCTAAGCATTCTCTTTCTTCGTCATTAAGTCCATCAAACATATCTCTATTGCTTCCCGGCTCAATTGCATCTATAATCTGTGGCATTTTTTTCGCCAAAATTCTCATAGCATGAACACGAATTGTAAAGTTGTTTGGCATTGAATAAGGTGCACCTGATACAAAAGGAACAGCACCATCCCAAATACCTTCCGTATTTGAAATACAACCAATTGTTTTAAAAGAACCACCACTGCCTCCAAAAATATAGCCATATGGTCGGTGTTCACCATAAAGTCTTGAAGCAATTCTTCTAGAATATTCTGCAACTTGTGAACTTGATTTCCAAATTAAACTTGGATCTGGTGTCATACCGCCCATGTTCGATTCCACAAAGTATGAACCGCTTGTTACAGCAAAAGCTATTTCAATTCCGTTGTCCTCATATTGAGCAGCATTTTCATCACCTTGAACAGGTGTAACTTTATGGAAAAATCTATTTTTATAATCTTCTTTTTCTGGAAAATACATAGCAAATTTTACATTTGTACCTTCAAATCCACCATGAATATACTTATGTCGGACTGGTTTTTCACGATATTCTTCAATATCTACATATGGTTTTTCATATTCTTTATCACCAATTGGTGAGTATAATTCTGCATTACTCATTTTTTCACCTCTCATTTTAGTTTTTCATTGTTTATCCATTTTCTGTAATTATGTTCATGTTTATTTGTTCATTCTAGAAGGAGCATTTCTAGACTCCTTTTTTCATCCTCCTATAGCTATTTTACTAAAAACTTGTTGATTTATCTTCCACTTATGTTACTATTATTGTATTATTGTTACACCTTTTGGGAGGATTGCATGAAAATAGTAAAAAAGCTAGAAAAATTTTATGAAATATCCAACATTCCAGTTGGGCTATTTGACTATAAGTATAGAATTGCTATATTTCCTGATTTCGGTATTATGCCTACATTTACTATACCTGAATATATAGATTTTAAAGTAAATGGCATTTTCTATAAGCACACAATATCAAATGCTTTCTTGCACCATGGTTTTATTTATGCCAAGAAGGAAGATCTGTTTATCTTTGTAGGATTGATCGCCGAAAACAATATTAATAGCAATATTATCAGAGAAACTATTACTGAATGTAATCAAGAGAAAAACGCCGATATTTCAAATCTGATAAATTATTTTTCTAAGACTCCAAAAATGACCATGTCTAAATTTGGAAAATATTTATCGTTTCTCTATTATCTAATTAATGATGAAGAACCACCTATCAATGATTCAAACTTTGAAATAGAGAAAGGAAATATTAGTATAGAACCGGAAGAAATAAATGTTATTCACAACTCATATGACTTAGAAAAAGAGCTTCTATCACTTATTGAATTTGGTAAAACGGAAGAATTAAACAAGCTAATTTTAAACATTAGTTTTAGTGGTGCGAATATTGGAATTACTTCTATGAATTCTGTGAAGAATTTCAAAAACATTTTTATTACCTCCGCTGTACTCGGGTCAAGGTCTGCTATTAACGGTGGATTAGACTATGAAAATGCCTTATCGTTATCTGACTCTTATTTGCTAAAGTTAGAGCAGCTTAATAAATATAATGATATATTTACTTTATGGGTTAACATGCTTCTAGACTTTAGTAGCAGAGTAAATAAAATCAAGAGACTAAATGCAAAAAAACAAATTTCATTCCAAGTTTTTAATTATGCCCTTGCAAATGTTTATTCCAGCCTTTCAGTATCTGATATTGCAGATCAACTTAATATTAATAGAAGTTATTTGAGTAGAGTTTTTAAGGAAGACACAGGTAAAAACTTATCTACATACCTTAACGAAATTAAAATCGATGAAGCTAAAAGACTTCTTAGATATACTGATATAAACTTAGTTCATATTTCAACCTTACTTGGTTTCTCTACACAAAATTATTTTCACAAGATATTTAAAGATATCACAAACCAAACTCCCATCGAGTATAGAGATAATAAAACAAATCAATTAGATTAATAAATAGTACATAGTAAAGTTAAACAATTATAAATAAAAAAAGAGGTTAGGTTATAATGCTCCCCTACCTCCCTGAATTCTTTGTGCTATTATTTATTGAATATCTGAAAAGTTTACTACCTCATACTTATCCATATTGTTTTTTATGTATTCAATGATTTGTTTAAAATTATCAGTACTAAAACTTAAGGTTCGCCCCATCACATTATCTTCTATTTTATTAAAAATAATAAGTACGTCCTTTTTATTAAGACTAGCCTTTTTTAAAAAATCAATTAATTCTACAACTGTAGTATCTGATTGTACATTGATAACTTTTACTTCTGAGTATTTAATTTCATCATTATTAAGTAATATTATATTATCCGATGTTCTTATACTTACATAACCAGCCTCTTTTAGTAAAGGTATCAAATAGGGATTTATTTCACCAAATGGAATTATTACTTTATCACTTGATCTTTTTAAATATTTGTTATCCATCCACTTTTTGGCTTGTTGAATATCGTCAAGTAATTCATAACAATAATCGTACATGTTGGCTTTATGGGAGTAGGTTTGATTAAGAACATCCCATCCTTTAATATATAGGGAAGCAATCTCGTTATAACTCATATGTTTCTCTTCATATGTATAGGTTGGTATTACTCCTATGCTTGCTGTAAAATCATTCTCTAGAAGAATTGGATAAGCATTCTCATATACACTGTTATATCCGCCATCAAACATAATGGATACAAAGATTTCATCCTTTGATTTTTCTTTCTCTACTTGACCTTTTTCTAAAATGTTTATTTTAAATCCAACATATAGTTCAAGAACGGTATTATTTATTTTCTTATAGGTCATTGGATACATTAGTAACACTAATAGTGCTGTAAATAATACTATTCTGATACTTACCCTTTTATTTATAGTTAGCCCCCCCATCATTTCATTTGATTAGGTATTTGCGAAACACTTTATGTGTACGAATTTCATACGCACTTTATACCAATTCCTCCGCTACAACGCTCATTCCGCTTAACTTCCGCTCCGGAATTGTATAAATCACATATGAAATATTGATAATATTGATGTTTCGCTATTACCTATTTCATTTGATTTTTTTGAAATGATACTTTTAGCTCTATATCACTATTACCATTTATGACGATTGTTTTGTTATTAGATATTTTATCGCCGTTCCAACTAACAAATTGATATCCATCCTCTGGGATTGCTTCTAGCTCTATGTCAATTCCTTTAAAGTAGACTCCATTCCATGTAGTATTATCAACTTTAATACTGTTTACTTTAACGAAGCCACCCTCACTTTGTTCTATATGTAACTGATATAAACCAGTAAGGTTAAAATGATTTATAATATGCTCTCTAACATACTTAGGTCTATTGAATGCGAAATCCTCTAGAATTTTTATTTCTGATTCCCATATCGTTATATCATTCTTAAATATATTCCATCTCTTGATATGTTCATCTACATAGTTAGAGTATGTGTTTTTATATCTAGTGATTTCGTTTAATACGTGTTCTTCTGAATATATGGTATTTAATCTATCAGCAAATGTATTAATAAACCTAGTTTTGAAATCATTATTTTTTAATAAGGAACGAAGCATAATGGTTGCCCAAGGCGGATTAGGCCAGATTGGTCCGTCCTCTTTTGTGGCAAAATCTAACATATCAAAATTGTACCTAATACTATGTTCTTTACTATAAAGCCCTAATCCATAGTCAAGATCAAAAACCAGCCATCTCCATCTACCATCCCTACCATAGGTAGCAGTTTCATTATACTTTTCAGTTCTCTCTCTCCATACTTTAACATTATTACCGGGCCAATCACGATTTCCTGAGTATATTTGCAATATATTATATTCAATAAAATTATCTACATCCAATAAAGTCTTTACAAAATCATAGTTACTTTGTATGGACATATCATTAGAGGCAATAAAATTATGCATTCTGTTGTAATGCATCTCATCTCCTATAATACCCTCATTTACTTCGATCCCAGCTGTTCCGGTAGGATTTTTAAGTATTACAACATCGTTAGTTGGGATATTATAATAACTAGATAAATATTCTTTGTTATACCCTTCTTTAATACTTTGTATTCCATAGTACTCACCATTGATGTATACGATACAGGTATTACTCTTTTGAGTATCTAAATTCAAATCATCGCTTATGAAGCCTTGAATCAAATCATCTCGAAAAAATGAGCCAAGTGCATCTGTTGATGGTGTCCTTAATACCAATTTACTTAAACTTAATATATGGGATTTGTCGCCATTATTAGAAAAATCATAGCGAAAAAAATTCATATCATCATAAGATGTTCTAGCATATAAAGATAAGGATTTTATTATTTTAGCCCTTGAAAAACCACCGGAGATTCGGATTCCAATATTCTGATTCATAACTTTATTATTATCGCCATTGAATATCTCTATATGAGCCTTTCTCTCCCATTCTTTCCCTTTTTGAGTATAATTTGCAGGTATATTGGATATGATTTCACTGTTTCTTTCTAGCCATTCATCATATATTCTTCCACTTACATAGATACCTTTCTTATAATCAAATAGATTGTATGGGTCGGTTACAATAGATACAATTGGGATATGATTACTGTTATATAGACTTTCATTAACAAAATAACTGTGAGTGAGTATATTACTTTCTTGATATCCATCTTTAGAAACGATGGCTCGAATTACAGTCGCATTGTTGTTATTTTTATCGATAAAGATGGGTTTTTTATAAAGGAGAGATTCCTTACTGGGTTCTTCTCCATCAATAGTATAATAAATACTAGCCCCCTCTATATTCGTTGTCATAGATAGCCAGAAACCAGTTAAATATACCCCACCATCCATAGAAAAAGTAGGTTGTTCTAATCTCTTTGCATTAATGCCATCTATTAAAGAGTCCAAATCATTTGATGTCCTGGGTGTTCCTTCATGAAAAGTATTAAATTTTTCTCCACCATCTGGTATTCTTCCATAGGATATATTTTCGCCGGTATCTTCTATTAAGGCAATATTGCTCCAACTTCCGTCAGGATTAGATAAAACAACCACATCATCAGTGGTTCCTAAACTAAAGTTAGTATGTAAATCATTTATATCAATATTTTTATTCTTACCTGATGTCCAAACTAATAGATAAGAATGTGGTTTAATTACCACATCAGAGAATGTCCACTTAAATAAATTATCTGTATTATCTGTTAAACCAAAACCAGCTAAATTGATTTCTTCCTCCGATTTATTATATAGCTCAATCCAATCAGAATAATCACCATCATGATCTTTTAGACTATTACGGTTATAAATCATTATTTCATTAATAAAGAGCTTATCCTCATAACTTACAATCTTTGATTTTCGCATCATTTCCTTAGAAAATATTACTAGTATGAATGAACATAAGATGAATGTAAATATATATCTTATTATAACTATCTTGCTCATAAGACCACCACGATTCATTATTTTTTAACCGCTTACTTCTCCGTTATACGAAACCATATGTACTTCTTCAACATTTGCTAATTCTAAAAAATTATTTATTAGTGTATCTGCATTTATTTTTCTTAATGTTATTTCTAAAGTAATTTCTGTATTAAACTTATTACTGTTTTTCATACGAAATTTATTAGGAATCTTAAACTGTTTTAATACTTCTTGAATCATTTCTACTTTTATTTCATTCCCCTTAATTACAAGTAGATACGTGTTATCATTATAATTAGTAGTACCAAATATAAATAATACGATAGCAATGGTTATACTACCAACTATAGCAATTATAAAGGTACCGGAACCAGCTGCTAATCCTACTGTAATCGCCCAAAATAAAAATGCTATATCTCTAGGTTCTTTAATTGCAGCACGAAACCTTACAATCGATAAAGCACCCACCATACCTAATGATATAGCTAGATTACTACCAATTAACATCATTACCATAGCAGTAATTAATGAAATCATAATAATCGTTACATTAAAATTATGTGAATACAAGACACCACGAAAAGTCTTTTTATATACTATAAATATAAATAATGACAATACTAATGAAACTGATATATTAAATATTATAGTTTCAAAGTTAAATACATCCGTACCATTTAAAAGTAATTGAAATAAATTCTCCTTATTCATTCTAACCCTCTTTCTAAAACATCATATTTTTTAAATTTTTCGCCTGCCCATACAATATTTGCTAATTGAAGAACGTTCAGCTGTTATTGTGGAGATTACATTTAGCAAAAAACTAGGTATCATATGGTCATATTTGACTTCAAGAATAAAAACATCGGAATCAAACACTGGTACCATGTTTATTTTATTGCTAAATATATTGAAATCAAAATTATTTACTCTAACATTTTTATCGAAAGTAATTCTGATATTATCAAATGGATAAGTATATGCTTCTCGCTCATAATCAACTAATAAGGTAGGTTTATACAAACTATGATGTAATAAATTATAAACAGAACCTGTCATAGTTGAGTTATAATTAAGTAGATTACTACTATTTCCAGATATTAAATCAATGGCATCTTCACTAGAAATAGTAGCTGTTTCTTTCATCATATATTGACCATATCGATTTTTAAGTTCCAATTTGACTTTCTCTGTATTAAAATCATAGATACGAAGACGTAGTTTTTTTCTTTCTGACACACCAATCAATTTATTATAAT
>JAEWHU010000011.1 GCA_023387635.1 Bacillota bacterium | reverse complement strand
ACATTTACGTAAAATAATAAAACTCATTTCTATTATCATCCATAAAATGATGTGCCTTCACATGAAATACCTCTTCAAGTATTCCAGAACTATAAACCTCTTTTGGGGTATTATGATATTTAACCTTTCCTTCTTCCATTACAATAATCTTATTGGAATAACGAAGTGCTAAACTCAAATCATGAATTACTGTAATTACAGTTTTGCCTTCATTTCTTAACTCAGTTAACAGCTGCAATAATTCTAGTTGATAAGTAATATCTAAAAATGTTGTGGGTTCATCTAAAAGGATTATCTTTGTATCCTGTGTTAGTGCCATTGCTATATATACCTTTTGCCTTTCACCACCGGATAATTCAGACATGTTTTTATCTTTTAGACTTAGTATTCCAACCCTTTCCATAGCACCAAGAGCAATTTTTTTATCCGTATTACTATATCTTCTTGGGTAAGACAAATATGGAAATCTACCATGCAAAACCATTCTTTCTGCACTTATGACAGGGGTATTTCTACTTTGAGGTAAATAAGATATTAATTTGGCACGGTCTTTGTCTGATATATTAAGAATATTATTACCTTGTATTTCAATTTCACCAGAAATAGGCTCTATTAGTCCAGCAATTACTTTTAATAGAGTACTTTTACCACATCCATTCATTCCAACAACAGATGTGATTTCTCCTTCCTTAAAGAAACAATCCATATCTTTTAATATTATATCTTTTCCATATCCCGCACTGATTTTTTTTAATTTAATCATATATCCCTTTTCCTTTCTTCCTCACTAACAGATACAAGAAAAAAGGTGCTCCAAGGAAGGATAGAATGATTCCTACCGATATGTCATAGGGAGCAAATAGTCTTCTTGCAATAAAATCACAAAAAGTAAGACAAGTTGCACCCATAAGTGCTGCAGTAGGTAATAAATATTTACCTTCTGCACCAACTAATATACGAGACATATGAGGTATAATTAGTCCTACAAAGCCAATTAAACCTGCAAAACTAACTGAGGCACCAGCAAGAATTGCTGCAATTACAAGTAAAAATAATCGATACCATGATATATTAAGACCAAGATTTTTAGCAGTATCATCCCCAAGTGATAAAACATCCATCTCATTATGAAAACAAAAAGCTAGGAAAGTCCCTATCCCTATGCATATACAAGCTGGGTACAAAACTCTACTATTTATTCCACCAAGTCCTCCAATTCGGAAACTATAATTATTAAGTATGGCATCTGGTACGAATGTTAAGACCGTATCTGTGGCTGCATTTAATATGCTATTTACTGCAATTCCAGCTAGTACTAAAGTGATTTTTGATGCTCCTGTTTTTTTCCCTACATAAAATACTAAAAGAACAGTTACTAATGCTCCTAAAAATGCTGCAATTGGCAATATACTAAAACTATTTGGTATTATTACAGCACAAAGTGCAACTGCAAAACCTGCACCAGCATTCACACCAATAATATTAGGCCCTGCTAATGAATTGTTTAGTACAGACTGAATAATTACTCCTGAAACAGCAAGTCCTGCGCCAGCAAATATTCCTCCAAGTACTCTTGGTAAACGTATGTATAACATTATACGCATAGATTTTGTTTTTTCACCCTGGAATAGTAATAAAAATAAATCTTTTAATGATGCTGATCCACTTCCACTTGATAAACTCCATAAGACAGCCAGTATTAATAAAATACTCCAAATAATAATCCATGTCTGTTTTTTTAATATAGTTCTTTTACTTTGCACCTTATTCTTCATAAAGAAGTTTTGCCAATATATCATAACTATCTTTCCACCTTGCATTTGGCTTTAAATGAAATAAATCTTTTGGTAATATATAATATCTTCCTTCCTTTATGGCGGTTAATTCATTCCATGCTCGGCTAGAGACTAACAAATCATTTACAGCTTGTAATGCCTTCTCTTCTGAACTTCCCATGGTTACTACAAATACAAAATCAGGATCTTCTTCAACAATCTTCTCCATATTTAAATCTTCTAATATACTTTTCTCGCTATCAGCAATGTTAACGCAACCTAGTTCTTTTAACATAATACCTGCCATGCTATCACTTCCTAATGCTTTTACACCAGTAGAGAATGCTCTTAGAAATAATACGGTAGGATTATCCCCTTCTGGAACACTGTTAATAATTTCATCAATACCAGCTTTAATATCTTCACCATTTGTCTTATAATTCTCTTTAACGCCTGTAATATCAGTACATATTTTAAGCATAGAAAGATAATCATCAAAAGTTTCTACTTCAAAATAAGCATAGTTTATTCCTAAGTTATCTAATTTATCCTTTAGTTCAACATGTTCAGTAACTCTAGACGATAATAATACAAAATCAATATCAGCTTCTACTAATAACTCCACATCTGGAGTGTTCATTTTTCCCAGATTAACAACATCCTCACCTAAAGCTAAATTTCTTTCACCATAGGCATCTTCTGTAACTGCTGCTAATTCACCTCCGGCAAGTAACCATACATCAGCATAACTACCCATTAATGCAGCTACTTTTTTCGGTTCTTTAACAGTTACTTTTCTTTCTAGGGCATCAGTAAAAGTTATTCCGCCAGCCACATTACTATTTTTGTCCACATTTTTACATCCACTTAATAATCCACATACTGCAATTAGCATACTTATGATTACAACATAATTTAATCTTTTCATTTTAATCTCCTTTTAATAAAACAATTCATCTCAACCTTACTAGGCTAAGCAATTATATCACATACTTTTATAATTCTGAACCCTTTTTAGGTTAACAATTTCAGGTCACCAAACCAGGCTCCAATTTCATACAACTTATCTCATATTTTTACACCTCTAAAAATAGGCTATATATTTCAAAGCAATATATGTTCACAATACAACTCTCTTATCATCTCATATTCCCCAAGACCTTTAATAACAACCTTAGTTTCAATCCCCTCTTTTCTAAAACATGATAACCAACTATCCTCTTCTTCTCCTGCCATATCATTGACCGCATGATCACCTGCTACAAACATAAATGGAATTAGTACAGCTTTCTTATACCCCCTTTTTTTCACTTTATGAAGTATAATATTTATATCAGGATATGATTCTATGGTTCCTACGTACATGTTCTGAAACCCTTGTTCATGACAGATATATTCCATAGCAGGATATACCATATTGGCATAATGCTTTGTACCATGTCCCATTAAAACTAAGCATTCATTATCAGATAGTGGATATTCTTTATGTAGAATGTGAGCTATTCTCTTCATATCTTCCATATCTCCAAGTAATGGCTTGCCAATAGTAATACTATTAAAATTGCCTTTTTCTTCTTCCACTATTCTTTTAATTTTCTCGTATTCTTCACCATATATTAGATGAGTAGGTAACACAAAAACATCTTTAATACCATCTTCTCTCATTCGAGTTAATGCATCATTCGTGCTATCAACAATTTCTCCACGCTTTTCTAAAATTTTTCTTACTATTCTACTGGTATATGCACGGTAAACAGGAATAGGGTTAAACTTCTTTCTAATCGTTCTTTCCACCATACATATACTTTTTTCCTCAGCTTCTTTATAACTAGTACCAAAACTAACAACTAAAATGCCTTGTTCTATCATATTTATACCACTGCATGAATAATGCAGCCTTTCTTTATCTAAAATTTTCATCCAT
>JAEWHU010000260.1 GCA_023387635.1 Bacillota bacterium | reverse complement strand
ATAGAAGGTGGCGCGATTAATATCTGCTTTTTCACATAATTCCTTCACGGTAATTTTATGTGCTTGCTTTTCTACCAGAAGATCAAAAAAACTTTCTTTAATTACATTTTTTGTATATCGAACTCGTCGGTCTATTTTCATGGGATATCTCCTTTTATTCAACATATGTAAGCGTGGTGTTGTTCATTTTACACCTGTTATTTTATTGATGGTTGTTAATGGTTTATAAGCAGATTATAATAGAATCATGTTAAAAAATCAACAGGTGTTGTTAAATTGAGGGGGAGCCTATGGGAAAACAAGGAACGAAAGGACTTTTTTCTAGTCCAGTTTTTAATACGCGAATTAAATCAGATGAAATTACAACAAAAGAACGCTGGCTTGGTTATTTTTTTGGTCCAATGGGAGCTATAATGTTAAATTTTGTATTAGGAACGTACTTAAATGTTTACTATACCGATGTTCTTAAATTAAGTGGTGTTTGGAACGGTGTTTTCTTAACTATCTTTCCCATTGTTTCAAAATTAATCGTAGCATTTACTAATTTTGTTATGGGGCGCATTATCGATAGGACGAATAGTAGACAGGGTAAAGCTAGACCATGGATTTTAATTGGAGCACCTTGTGTAACGCTTACCGGCATACTACTATTTACAGTTCCACAGGGAAGCGAGTTTGTACAAGTACTGTGGATATTAATTAGTTATAATCTTTACTATGGATTTGCATATACCATGTACAATATGGGACATATGCTAATGGTCCCATTATCAACTAGGGATTCAAAAAGTAGAGGTGGGTTATCGGTTTTCACCAATGTGTCCTGTAGTATGCTACCAGGGGCGGTGTCTGCGATTCTTTTTCCTACTTTGATTCTTCCTGTGATTGGAACTAATAAGTCAGCGTGGATTTTCTTTATGACCATATTAACCATAGTCGCCTTACCTTTAATTATTATAGAATATTATTATACCAGAGAACGAATTACCGAAGAAAACTTACATAGGGAAGACTTAGGAGAGAAAAAAGTAGAAATCTCCTTAAAAATGCAATTAAAAGCTTGTATTAAAAATCGAAACTGGGTATTAATCATGGTTTTTTTCATTATTTGGACATTAACTATACAGATTCAAAATACCAGTTTATTTTATTATAGTAACTGGGTACTTGGAACCTACAATGATGGAATTACTCAGGCAATAGTAAATGCAGTGGGAAATTTCCCATTAGGATTCGGTATATTATTCGCATGGCCATTATGTAAGAAGTTTGGTAAACGTAATGTAACCATGGCAGGTCTTGTAATCGTGATTATCGGAAGTATTCTGTGCTTACAAAATCCAGTTTCATTAACAACAGTTTTAATAGGACAGTTTATTAAGGCATGGGGCCTGATTCCTGTCACTTATGTGATGCAGGCATTGCTAGCGGATACGCTAGATTGTGTGGAATGGGATAATAAATTTCGTTGTGATGGATTTTCTGCATCAGTGTACAGTCTTGGGACCAACATAGCACAGGGGATAGCCGTTGGTTTTTTTAATTTCATGTTATATTTTTGTGGATATGTAGCGCCAAATTCTGATGGAACGTGGACGTCACAGAATCAGGCTATGAAGAATTTTTTTACTTTTGGTTTTATGGGATTTGCAATAATCACTTCTGTCGTGATAATTATTATATTATATTTCTTTAATGCAGAAAAACAGTTGGGAAATATTCAAAAAGAGAATGCATAAGTAAAAACGGAGAAAATCTATAAGGAGTCATCATATGAATAAAAAAATCGAAAAGTTATTAAATAACCAACAAGAGAATTATATATTCCCATTTTTCTGGCTTCATGGAGAATCAGAAGAAGTTTTGCGCCGATATGTGAAAGTAATCGATGAAGCAAATATGAAAGCATTTTGTGTGGAAAGTCGCCCCCATCCAGATTATTGTGGTGATAGATGGTGGAAGGATATGGATGCGATTTTAGATGAAGCAGAGAAGAGAAATATGAAAGTATGGATTCTAGACGACAGTCATTTTCCTACCGGTTATGCCAATGGAGCATTGGAGGAAGGTAATAATGAATGGACCGGAGAGTGTATGCCTTTTGAGAAAGTGGGAAGAAAGCTTTATGATAAACAGATTGATTTTCATGTGATCCCTTCTGACGTATTTACCGAAATAAAGAAATACGCCACTGACTTAACAAAGGGATTACAGATTAATAAGCAGAAGTATAAGATGTTTGTTATTCCATATATGCAATATATAACAGAGGAAGTAGCAGATACTATTATAACATTGCAACAAGGTAATTCCCCAGTGATATTTATAGATGGTTATCCAAAGGGATTGTGCAATGGTAAAAAGTTACCTAAAGAAGTAAAAAAGTGTCCGGTTATTGATGGAAAAGGATTAGCAAGTTATGCAATTAACAATGGGATTCATGAGGTCACCCTCAGACCATCAAATAGCGCAGGAAGAAAAGGAATTTTCAGGATATGTTCGTTATGAACAGGAGATTAAAGGAAGAAACGGGCAGACGATTCTAGAAATTACGGATGCTTATGAAGGGGTAGAAGTATTTATTAATGAAGAAACATTGGGAATTCAAGTGGCTCCTCCTTTTCACTATGATATATCTAGTAATCTAAAAGAAGGAATGAATAAGATACGAATTGAGGTTGCGACCACTTTAGAGAGAGAGCGATCCAATGATAAATCCTGGTTTAATAACAATCAAGTAGAGATTATAACTCCGTCTGGAATCAATGGAACTGTGAATTTATATTATGTGTAAAAGTAGAATGCAATTTGCATCTAGTAATTAATATACTGTTACAATTAGCAATTATTCCCCTACGGACTTAAGCTATAATAAAAACACTCAGGAAGAAGAAATTAAAAAATTCCTTCATCCTGGGTGTTTCTATATGCTAAAGGTGTAATTCCTACTATTTTTTTAAAATTATTCTGAAAATAACTTTGAGAGGAGTAGGATAAGTATTCCGATATTTCAGATAGTGGTTTATCCGTTAACCGTAATAGTCTTTTTGCTTCCAAAACCTTTTGGCGATTAATATAATCTGGCAATGAAGTTCCTGTTACGTTCTTAAATCTTGTGGAAAGATATTCTCTTGAGATGGCTAGCAAATCAGCAACCTCTTCTGCGGTTATCTTTTTATGTACATTTTCATTAATGTAATGCATTGCTTTATTTATGGTTGGATCATCGGTATGGGGATGTTGTAATTCTCTTACTCGTTCGCAGTAATCCAGTCTTAGACTTTGGCCTATTGCTCCTAATTGCTTTAAATCAGTACAGCATTCAATTTTTCTTATATATATCTCCCCTAATTGATAACAGGTTTCTGGATTTAAACCGCCTGCCATAGCTGCGCGGATGGAGAGGGAGTTTAAGATAATCATTGCATTTTTATAATGGCGTAAGGTGTCTAGTGCCAACGTTCCAGTTTGGAGCATATTACCTTTTCCATTTAAACTTTTTAAACGTGCACTCATTCCATGTTTAATGCAAAATAACATTTCTGTTTCAAAGTCATGAGGATTTCGTCGCTGGACACCTTGAAAACTGATTTTTTCATCCTGTTCTAACATATTGTGTGCAACTTCTGATTCGATATCATATTCTGCTTCTGATTTCATTATCTCATCGGACAGAATAATTTCATGGTTCATATTTACATGAATCAAGCACAGTATATTGATAAACTTATCTACATGCATATTGGGAAGCTTATTTAAATATGTAATAAGATTGGGAAGCTGATCTAACTTTAGAGGATATTTACCAGAAGTTATAATTTTGCGACAGGTCACTTCTGATATTTCACCTATACACATAGGTCCTATAATCATAGAATAAGGGGAAGATTTATCTTTCACCATACCCATAATTAAAAGGTTAGGAGTAACGCAGTAATTAATTGGTTGGTCAGTATCAAATAGCTGTTCTATATAAGGTAATGTAAGATCCACGTCTAAGATAGAAGCATTTGGGTCAAAATTCATTATCAGCGTTCGTTCATAGTATAATTTGGTAGATAAACTTAAAGTAGAAGATTGGGACTTACATATAAATTCTAAAACTTCTCTATTCATATAGATTCTCCTTGTAATTTCATCTTTTGCATTGTTTGAACAATATATCTAATTCTAGTAAATAATAAATCCAAAAAAAATCTAAAAATCTAAACTATATAAAATCCAAAAAAATAAAATCTAAAATATATAAATCCAAAAAAATAAAATCTAAAACATGTAAAATCTAAATATATAAAATCCAAAAATATAAAATCAAAACATATAAATTAAAACATAAAAAACATAATATTATATTAAAAATATACAATAAGTTTAAAAATAATGCAATACACAATATATTTCATATTGTACAATGTGTGCATAACAAGGAGGGAACGTAGGGGGTAATTGTTCAAAAGAGCAATAATATATCGCTATATAATTTTTAAAGGAGAGAGAAAGATTATGAAAAAGATTGGACTAATTAAGAAAACAGCAGTTATGGTAGTACTAATTGCATGTACGGCAGTAGTATTTACTGGATGCAAAAAGAATGACAATGGTTCTACTGAAACAGGGGGACAACCAAGTGCTACAGTAGCACCTGATACAGAAGCGGAGGTAACGAATGAACCAGAAGTTACAGCGGTACCAGAGGTTACGGAGGGAAAGTTAACAGATGGTCTATTTGAATATACCATTACAAATGAGGGAAAGACATATCTTAATTACGTAAATTTCTATGAAAACGGAGTATTCTATTATTCAAAATACAACAATGGGCAATATACAGCAGGATATTACACTGTAGTAGAAGGTTCATTTGACATTGGATCTTTTGGTCCCATTAGCGGTTCAGAAACTCCAGAAGAAATAATAACATGTGACAGCCAAATAATTTTTTATGATTTAGATGGTAAAACAGAACTTGGACAGGGTGGCTACACAAAAGGTGGTAACCTTATTGGTTTTACTTTACAAGATGGTAAAGATTTCACTCACATTCCAGATTCACCACATACATCAGAAGATGAGACTGGTGTTAATATGGCAGAATATGCGGTAGAAGGTGATGAGTATAGTATGATAGCCTTTAAGCATAATGGAGTATTTCAAGATACTGTTAGCACTTTAATTTCTGGGACTTGGAGTAAGGCAGATAATGTTTATACTTTAGTAAACGAAGCATCAGGAAAGAGCTATACTTTAACAGATAATGGAGATGGTACTGCAACTTATAAGGCAGAAGATGGAACAGAAACTTTGCTTTTAGCACCAGTGGAATTAACTGTAAAGTTAGAACTTAATGGAACAGCAAAAGGTGCTTACGGTGATTTAGTAGGAAAAATAAATTGTTATGATGACGGAAGCTCATCTTTAGTGATTACATATGCAGGATCAGAAAAAGAGTATACAGGTACATGGGAATTAGCGGCTGACTATTCAAAAGTTAGTTTAGTAATAGATGGAGAAACTTATGAAGCACCAAGAGGAGAGGATAATACATTCTCCTTTGAATATAAGGCATCAGATGGAACAGGTGATGTTCTGATTCCTTTTACTACTGCTGCAAAATAGAGGCAAACAATAATATGAAAGGGTGAGAGGATAATTTCCTCCGCCCTGTATAAAAGCTGGATATTTGATAGGACGAAAGGGGTAACGAAAGTAATATGAAAGTGAGAACAACAACGAAAGATAAGGGTAAAAATTCTGTAACGCATAAAGTTACATGGCGTCAGGACTTCAAACGAAATAAAGCATTGTACTTTGTTATGCTACCAGCGCTCACATACTTTATTGTATTACATTATATTCCTATGTTTGGTATCTTAATGGCGTTTGAAAATTTCAGTGTATCGAAAGGAATTTTTGGTAGTGACTGGATTGGTTTTCAGAATTTTATTAATCTATTTACTGGAGATGCATTTTTAACAGCATTGCGAAATACGGTTAGTATGGCATTTTTGAACTTGACTATCGGATTTGTTATGCCAATTGTATTTGCATTTTTAATCACAGAAGTAAGGAATAAAACAGGTAAGAGGACATTACAAACAATCTCTTATATGCCTCACTTCGTGGCTGCAGTAGTCATTGTACAGCTAGTAAAAGAGTTTTTAGGAAATGATGGAGCAGTAACTATGTTGTTAAGTCTGTTTGGCTTAGAGAGGCAGAACTGGTTAGCGAATCCCAATATTCCTGTGTTCTGGTTAATTAATTCATTCACTGATATATGGCAAAATATTGCTTTTGGTTCCATTATGTATGTGGCAGCTATCGCTACTGTAAGTGGTGACTACCATGAAGCGGCCGTATTAGATGGTGCTAGCAGATGGAAGAGACTTTCAAAGATTACGTTACCATGCATTATGCCAACTATTATTATGCTGTTCACATTAAGGATTGGATTAGTATTTGTGACTGGATTCGATAAGGTATTGTTGATGTACATGCCGACAACTTATGACACAGCGGATGTATTATCTACTTATACCTATCGTATGGCATTTGGTTCAGCATCAAATTATGGTTTAGCAGCAGCGTCTGGATTATTTCAGTCAGTAGTAGCAACCATCTTGTTAATTATATCAAATAAGTTAAGTAGAAAAGTAACGGATAATTCCGTATTCTAAGGAGGGCGATTATGACATCAGATAAAAAGAGAGCAAAATTATATAATAAGAAGATCGCCAGGGATGGAATGGTGGAAAATCCAAGTACAGTGGCAAAAATCGTTCATGCATGTGTAATCTTGGTGTTAGTTTTAATTGCGTTTTGTAGTTTTATACCATTGTGGCATGTGTTAATGGCATCATTTTCTGATGGTAAAACACTGTTAGCTCATAAAGGTTTATTGTGGTTGCCAGTAGGTAAGGTGAACATCGATGGATACTTAAATGTCTTTAAGGATTCTAGCTTATTATCTGGATATGCAAATACCTTATTTTATGTAATTGGATCTACTTGCATTGGTATGATAATCAATATTACAGCAGGGTATGTATTAAGTCGTGAATCAAAATTAAGAAAACCATTAACTTTATTGATTATGTTAACTGTAATATTTAGTGGTGGATTAATTCCTACCTATATGGTAGTTCGTTCTCTGGGATGGACAGGGACTAGATTAGCTTTGTTAATACCAGGGTGTACGAATGGTATGTTTGTAATTATGATGATGAATGCATTCCGAAGTGTTCCAGAGTCCACGGTAGAATCAGCTCGTATTGATGGCGCAGGACATATAAAGACCTTATTCCATGTTATGTTACCTCAGGCTATGAGTTTGGGAACCGTAATAATTTTAAATTCAGTTATTTTACAATGGAACTCTTGGTTCAATGCATCTATTTATGTTCCGACAAAAAAGAATTTATGGCCGTTACAATTATGGATTAAGCAAATTGTAGCAGATAATGAAAGCTTTTTATTAAGTTCTAATCCTGATTATAGCCGTTACTTAATTCAGTATGCGTTAATAATTGTAGCAACATTACCAATATTATGTGCATTTCCATTCTTCCAGGATAAACTTGAAAAGGGTGTTCTCGGAGGTGCAGTAAAGGGCTAAATAAATGACAGCTGTGGGAGGCAATATGAGAGAAATAGTAAATATAAATTATGGTTGGAAATTCATTAAAGAGGACGTAGGGTCAGAACTTGCTATTTCTGCAGCCGGCGAATTGGTGAATTTACCACACACATGGAATAATATTGATGGGCAGGATGGCGGAAATGATTTCTACCGGGGAACTTGCTATTATGTAAAAGAGATAACTACGCCAAGATTAAATCTAGGCGAACAAGTATATTTAGAATTTCAGGGAGTGAATTCCTGTGCAAAGGTTATAGTAAACAAAAAAATACTATGTAATCATGATGGAGGATACTCTACGTTTCGTGTAAATATTACAGATGTTTTGGAGGAAACCAACACGGTAGTAGTAGCAGTCAATAATTCAGAAAATGAGACAGTTTATCCTCAAATGGCAGACTTTACATTTTACGGTGGAATATATCGTGATGTAACCATGGTAATCGTACCAGCGAGTCACTTTGATATGGATTATTTTGGTGGAACGGGAATTATGGTAACACCAGAAGTCAAAGGAACGGATGCATTGGTAGCTATAAAAACATATGTGACTGGTACGTTTGATGAAGTCAAGGTAACTATAGAGGGAATCTCTACATCAAGTGGAACAGAAGTTGAAATAAAAATTCCCAATGTTCATCTGTGGAACGGAGTGAAAGATCCGCATTTGTATACAGCGAAAGCAGAGTTAATAGTAAATAGTGAAGTAGTAGATGTGATAACTACAAGGTTTGGCTGTCGTACTTTTTCAATGGACCCAGAACAGGGATTTCTATTAAATGGTGTATCATATCCACTTCGTGGAGTATCTAGGCATCAGGATTATCTTCATGTAGGCAATGCATTGACAAAAGAAATGCACCTACAAGATATGGAGCTAATTGCTGAGCTGGGTGCGAATACTATTCGTCTAGCACATTATCAACATTGCCAGTATTTCTATGATTTATGTGATGAATATGGCATGGTTGTATGGGCAGAGATTCCCTATATTACAAAACATATGGAGGGTGGAGTAGAAAATACAATTAGTCAGATGACTGAGTTAATTGTACAAAATTATAACCATCCAAGTATCATATGTTGGGGACTTTCTAATGAAATTACAGCTGGCGGAAAGTCAGACAGTTTGGTTGAAAATAATAAGCTTTTACATGAGTTATGTCATAAGCTTGATGCAACTAGACCTACAGTTATGGCTTGTGTTTTTATGTTAGAGACAGATAGTCCAATCTTAGATATTCCAGATATTTTATCCTACAATCTATATTATGGATGGTATGTAGGAGAATGTATGGATAACGATGAATTTTTTGATGAATTCCATGAAAAATATCCGAATAAAGTGATGGGACTTGCTGAATATGGATGTGAAGCTGTGTTACAGTGGCAAACATCAAATCCAAAAAAGGGTGACTATTCTGAACAATACCAAGCACTGTATCATGAGCATATGTGTAAGATGATTTGGGATAGACCGTATCTTTGGGCAACTCATGTATGGAATATGTTTGATTTTGCGGCAGATGCTAGAGATGAAGGTGGTGTCAAAGGTAGGAATAATAAAGGATTAGTAACCTTTGATCGAAAAACAAAAAAAGATGCTTTCTACATATATAAGGCATATTTATCAGATCAACCTTTCGTACATCTTTGTGGTAGCCGTTATATAGATAGGGCAGAAGAAGAAACTGAAGTGAAAGTATACAGCAATCAAAGCAGAGTAGCGGTATATCAGAATGGAACACTAATTGATGAAAAGGAAGGCGATAAAGTCTTTATTTTTAGAGTGAGATTAGAGCCAGACAATGAGATAGAAGCCAAAAGTGGAGAAGTTTCAGACCGTATTTTTATAAAAAAAGTTTCAGAACCAAATATGAATTATATATTACCACAACAGTCTGATATCACCAATTGGTTTGATGATATTGATATGCAATTCCCAGATGGGTATTATTCCATTAAAGACAATATGGGAGATATCATGCTAACAGAGGCTGGAAAGGTATTGGTTGGACGCATCATGGAACAGCGTACTACTGAAAAGGAAGGTCTTGCAGCCGTAGTAGAAATTAGTGATGAAATGCGCATGAAGATGATGAAAAGCATGCCAATGGAAGCATTATTAAAGCGTGCAGGACTTTCTGCTGAAAAAGTATTGGAAGTGAATCAGGCATTAAATAAAATAAAAAAACCAGAATAGGAAAGGAAGATTCTTATGAAAAAGAAAGTAATAGCAGCCATTTTAGTAGGCACAATGGCATTAAGCACTTTCGCCGGATGTAATAAAACTACCCAAACAAGTGGTAATGGTGACAAAATCACCTACAGTGTTTGGATTGGAAAAGGTGAGGATTCCCAGTATTATAGTGATTATGCAGATAATCCTGTATTGAAAAGATATTTGACAGATAAATATACAGGAGCGGATGGAACAGAAGTATCCGTTGATTTTGAATTTCAAATTCCTCCAACAGGTTCTGAAAGAGATAATTTAAGTACATTAATTTCAACTGGAGATTATACAGACATTGTTGATGTGGATTTTTACTCTGGCTCTATTACTGATTTGTATGAAGAAGGAATAGCCCTAGACATTACGGAATATGTGGAAAATTATATGCCAAACTATTTAGCTTTTTTAGAAGCCAATCCTGACTTAGCTTTAACTGCGACGAATGTAATAGATGGTGAAAAGAAATATTTAGGACTCCGTAGTTATAATACTTATATAGACCAATGGCAAGGTTTTGAGTATCGCCGTGACTGGATTGTAAAATATGGAAAAAATCCTACAACAGGGGAAGTTTTTAACGGTACCTATATGGAAAAGAATGATGATGGGACTTGGAATACAGAAACATGGGAAGACGATGTAGTATTCCCAAGTGGAGGAAAACATCCAAAATACATAAGTGATTGGGAGTGGATGTTTGAAATTTTTGATATAGCAATGGAAGCAGAAGGCATTGAAGATGGATATAGCATTAGTATTCCTTACAAAGGATACTCTGAAATTGGATTTTTTAATGCAGCTTTTGGTGGCGGCACGGCAAACTGGTATAAGAATCCACAAGGAAATATTGAATTTGGTGGTGATAACGATAATTTCCGCTCATATTTACAATGTATGAATACATGGTATAAGAATGGATGGTTAGATAAAGCATATGCAGAACACACCAGTGCTCTTCCTTGGAGAATTGATGAAGTCAATGTTCGTCAGGGAAAAGTTGGAGCATGGGTTGGTGTGGATTCTCAGTTCATGAACAAAATGAATATTGGTGATGCATCGACTGAAAATATAGTAGTATTTTCTGCAGCTTATCCAATGAATGATATCTATGGTGAGGAATCTACAAAGCTAGTAGAACCTTTCAGTCTATATCAGGCAACGGCAGAATCAAAATCATTTATTATTACAGATAAGGCAAAAGAAAAAGATATGGTCGCATTATTTACGTTTTTAGATACACTTTATGATAGTGAAAATGCAGTGAAGAATTATTTTGGGTTTAGTAAGGAAGAATTTGATGAGACCAAGGATGAATATTACCAAAAAGTAGGTTTAACTGAAGGTGCATTCTATGATTCAGGAACAAAAACTGTTGACGGAAAAAAGTTATTCTATTTTGTAGATGAGCTTGCAAAAGATAGTGGGAACTTAAGGGGTGCAGTATCATTCCAGAGATTTTTAGGTTTGCTAGGAGATAGTTCTACAGTAGCTGTTCGTACAAATAGATCGAAACAATTACAAGAGATGTATGATATATGGAATGAAACTTATATCAATACTGGTATTTTAAGTGGTTCCTTTGTAGCACAACTGTCAGCAGAGGACGCAAAGGAATTCTCCACTATTGAAACAAATGTGAATGAATTTATGAGCAGAAATGTTCCAAACTTTATTGATGGAACCAAGGATCCATTTAATAATAGTGATTGGGAAGCATATGTAAACGCAATATCAAAATACAATCCACCTAGAAATGTAGAAATCTATCAGAATTTATTAGACACTTTAAAATAATATGATAATAACAAAAATTGGCTGTAATGCTAGCAATTCATCAATTGCTAGTGTACAGTCAATTTTGTACTGATATAACAGCATTAGTAAATATTGGATTCTTTATGGTAGTATGATATTATATTAGTAAGACATGTGGTTATTACCTACCATGTGATTTAATCAGGAATACAAAAGAAAAAAACGGGAGGCGGCTATGGGAAATTTTTTTGCATATGAAGGGAAGGTATCAATTTTTTTTAGAAAATGTACGGAACTTCTGATGATAAATACATTATGGTTAATTTGTTGCATCCCGATTATTACCATAGGACCGGCTACTACCGCTATGTACTATACTATTCAAAAAAGCGTATTACATAACAGGGGATATGTGTCACGGGAATATTTTAGGAGTTTTAAAGAAAACTGTAAACAAGGAATGATTATTTGGAGTATTTATCTAGCACTTGGTATGTGGTTTGTTCAAGATGTCTATTTTTTCTATAATCAATTATTAGCTGGAAATAACATAGGCATTCTCTGGTTCTTATTTGCAGTATTAATTGTAATTTTAATATTACTGAGTATCTATACATTTGCATATTTGGCACGTTTTGAAAATACAGTCTTAAAAACTATAAAAGAGTCATTTATTATCATGTTTGTTCATTTGTGGATGAATATAAAACTAATAGCAATACTTCTTATTGTAGCGCTAGTAGGATATTTAAATTTTTTATTTCTGTTAATTATTCCAGCATCTGCTATGTTTGCTATTTGTCGTTCCATGGAAAGAATTTTACGCAAGTATATGAGCGAAGAAGATAAAAAACTAGAGTACAGTTTGAATCTTACAGAAGAGGAAAGCTAGAAGTACACGGACTAGTTATCCAAAACTAAATAAGCTTTACAGATAATTTCTTTTACAGTTATTTATAGAAGATAATTAGCTGTAAAGCTTATTTTATTTCATGTCAATAATTAAATGTAAATGGTAAAAATTCTGCATAGTAAGAGATAGTTGTACTTGTCATTTCTTGTGAAAATATGAATCGTAGAAAACAATATGTACCTAAAAATTATTTGTTTTTCATATATTCACATGGAGTCTTAGAATACAGTTTCTTAAATACTTTACTAAAATAATAATAATTGGTATAACCAAGTAATTCAGAAATGTCATTGTATTTATAAATATTACTTTCCATTAGTTCAATAGCCAGATCCATTTTGACTCTATGAATATAATCAGTAATAGTTAGCCCTACTTCATCTTTAAATTTTTTTGAAAGGTAACTTCGATTGACATTTATTGCACTTGAGACATCTTTTGCATATAAAAATCTAAACTTATTGTTGTGAATATATTCAGTAGCCATTTTCACAATTTGAGAATACTGTTTTATTGATGTGCGATTTATAGCAACAATTAATTCTTCCACAATTTCAAAGTGGAGATGCATTAATTCTTGTTTGTTGTTACTACGAGATATTTTTTCGTAATATTTTTTCTTTTTTGATTCTGCCACATCCTTAGGTAAACCGTTTTTTATAAAAATCTCAACAAATGACGTAATTGAAGAAGCAATATATAACTTAACAATGTTCAAATCTTCATCATATAAGATTCTTAAATCCTTAATCTGTTCTGCCTTAGAAGCTACCTGTTTTGCTAATTCTACATTACCTGAAAGAATTGCATTGTCCAAGATAATTTTTAGCATAGTACTTTTTTTAGAAAAATCCTCCTCATACTCGGAACGTATGGAAAGGTCTTTTAATAAGAAATCGGAATACTTCATAGATTGAACCACCTATCTCATATTTATAATGTAAAAACGGATATTCTGGGTCCGCTTTGCTATTTGGTTTAGGTTACATTGTAACATAATGGATATTATTAAGCAACAATTTCACTTAAAAAACAACAATAGTATAAGTAGTGCTAATTTTAATTTGATATTATGATTATATAATACAATAATTGGAGGATAAAAAATGGTTTATAAAGATGCTAGTAAAAGTGTATACGAAAGAGTAGAAGATTTGCTTAAAAGAATGACATTAAAAGAAAAAGTAGCTCAATTATATTGTTCACTAACAATTGGTGGGGCAGATAATATGGACAATTTAAAAGAAAGCCTTAAAGATGGTATTGGTACCTTAAGTTATTTGAATAGTTCCTTATCCGGTAATAACAAAAAAGATATAGAAGTACTTCAGAGTCTACAGAAATATTTGATTGAGGAAACAAGATTAGGAATTCCAGCTATTGCTCATAACGAAGGTATTGCTGGTGCACAGATACCAGGAGCTACCACATTCCCTCAGTCTCTTAGTGTAGCCTCTACATGGGAGCCTGAATTAGCTAAGAAAATGGGAGAGGTTGTGAAGAAACAATTATTGTCATATGGTATTAGGGCAGTACATTCACCTTTATTTGATTTAGGGCGAGACCCAAGATGGGGAAGAATTGGAGAAACTTATGGAGAAGACCCTTACCTTGTTGCTAGAATGGGTGTATCTTATGTAAAAGGAATACAAGGTAATAATGAAGTAATGGCTGCTGCAAAGCACTTTGTTGGTTATGGTAATACGGAAGGAGGTAGAAACGGGGGAGAACAGCAGATTGGTGAGAGAAAATTACTTGATACATATTGTTTTCCATTTGAAGCTGCTATACAGGAAGCTAATGTAATGGGAATCATGAATAGTTATGGTATATTGAATGAACAGCCAGTATCTACATCAAAGTGGTTACTAACAGACATACTAAGGGATAAGTTAGGATTTGATGGATTGGTTGTAGCGGATTATGGTAGCATTACTCATGCAAATGTAAGATACCGAGTGTCAGAAAGTAAGAAAGATACAGCAATCATGGCACTGAAAGCAGGAATCGATATTGAACAACCAAGTAACGTTTGTTATCAATATCTAGTAGAGGCGGTTGAATCTGGTGAATTAGAAGAAACATATATTGATTGTGCCGTGAGAAGGGTTCTTCATACAAAATTTAAATTAGGTATATTCGAAAATCCTTTTACAATAGGTGATTTTAATGCTGAATTAAGTAAATCAGAGTACGAAGAATTGTCATTAGAAATAGCAGAAAAATCAATGGTTATGGTTAAGAATGAAGATAATATCTTACCTCTGAAAAAGAATATTAAGATAGCGCTTATCGGTCCATCTTCAGACAACAAATTAAATTACTTTGGTGGTTACTCATCCGTAGGCACAGTAAGTACAACCAGTGGAGATTTTGATAGATCGGAAGAAGATAATTTCTTAAAAGCAGCATATGCCGCCGTAATTACGGAATATAAAGATACGTTAATAAATAGCGGTATCATTTTTGAGGATGAACCATCACCGGAACAAAAGGAAATGATTCTAAATAGATTAAGGAAAAGTACAGCAAAGTCCAATAAAGAATATGGAGATACAGAAGATTTTGTTAATAAATATTATCCAAATTGCAAATCGGTAAAGGAAGTGTTGGAGAGTCTATTAGGAAAAGAAAATATATTTTATGCAAAAGGATGTGACATTAATAGGACTATCCAGGGTGGAATAGATGAAGTTAAAACTGCTATTAACCAAGCGGATATAGTTATAGCTGTATTAGGTGGTAAAGAGAGTATGAGAGATCCTGAGGCAACATCAGGAGAGAATAAAGATAATAGTAATATTGACCTTGAAAAACCACAGATTGATATGATGGAAGAAGTATTTAAGCTTAATAAACCAGTAATTTCAATTATTATTGATGGCAGACCAATAGCAACACCAATCATCTGTAAAAACAGTAAAGCGGTTTTATATTCATGGCTTCCAGCACAGTCAGGAGCACAGGCAATTATTAATATTCTTACAGGAAAAACAAATCCTAGTGGAAAGCTTCCTGTAACTATTCTAAAGGATAAAGGACAGATTCCAATGTATAATAGTAGATTACCTTTCTATGTAGAATTAAATGATTGGGCTGAATATATTGATCATGATAAAAACACACCATTATATCCTTTTGGACATGGATTAAGTTATACACAATTTGAATACAGCGATTTAATAATGGACGATACTGTTCAAGTAGACGGCATATTAAAATTAAGCGTAAAGATAAAGAATATTGGGCAATGTAGCGGAGATGAGGTTGTCCAAGTTTATATTAGAGATTGTGTAAGCAGTATTGCTAGACCTGTGAAGCAACTTGTTGGATTTGCCAGGATAGGTTTAGAAGTTGATGAAACAAAAGAAGTAATGTTTGAAGTTGATATGAGGCAATTAGCATTTCATGATCTTGATATGAAGCAGGTTGTAGAGCCAGGAAAAATGGAAGTGTTTATTGGGGCTTCTTCCCAAGATATTAGACTACAAGGTAAATTTGATACTATTGGTGAAAAACTTGTTATAGAAAAGAAGGTATTTTCATCAAAAGTAGCTATAAGAAATTTATAACGTGAACGGTACAATTATGTAAGAAGAATTTTAGTTAGAACATACAATACAACTATACATAGGTAATGCAAAATGATAGATTATCACGATTATTATGCATATATTATAATAACTATAGCAATTAAAGGTATATGAATGACTAGTCAAAAAATTGATAATCAGTTAAATTTAGCTTTGGATGTTACAGAAGAGACAAGAGAGAAAACATTGGATTTAAATGTAGGCTTTCAGCCTGAAACAAAGAGATGGGAGTTAATAGTCAAATATAGTGGTGATATTCAAAGAATCAAAGAAGAGTTAGATTTAACTTTAGTTGAATTACAAAATGAGTATGCAATTATCACTATAAGAGAAGATTTAATAGATAGATTATCAGATTATCAGGAAATTGAGTTTATTGAAAAACCAAAAAGGATGTTTTTTGCTGTAAATGAAGGAAGGGCAGCATCTTGCATAAATCCATTACAAACAGCTACGAATAATTTGTTTGGAAGAGGTGTGATTGTAGCGGTTATTGATTCTGGGATTGATTATGCCCATCCTGATTTTCGCAATGAAGATGGTACGACTAGAATAATCGAAATATGGGATCAAACAATACAAGGAAATCCACCACCTGGATATAACGTTGGAAGTTATTATACAAGAGATCAAATCAATGAAGCTCTAAAAGCAAACAGTTTATCCCAAAGAATGAATATTGTGCCATCAACCGACTTGAGTGGTCATGGAACCCATGTTACTGGAATTGCAGCTGGAAATGGCAGGGGGAGTGAGGGCAGGTACCGTGGAGTAGCTTCCCAGAGTGAGCTTTTAATTGTAAAATTAGGTTCATCTATTGCTAATTCATTTCCAAGAACAACACAATTAATGGAAGCCGTAGATTATGTAATTAGAAAAGGTATTGAGTTAAATATGCCAATCGCAATTAATCTAAGTTTTGGTAATAACTATGGTGCCCACGATGGCAATTCACTTCTTGAAAGCTATATATCAGATATGGCCAATCGGTGGAAAACTAATATTGTAATAGGAACCGGCAATGAAGGTGGAGCAAGTAAGCATGCAGGAGGAATATTAGATAGAGCGAATAGGCAAATTGTCGAGTTAGGAGTTGGTGAATTCGAGTTCACTTTTAACTTACAGATTTGGAAAAACTTTTTTGATGAGTTTGACGTTACACTGGTTTCACCAAGTGGCACTAGAATTGGACCAATTCCTGAAAGACTTGGAACTCAGAGATTTTCCATAGGAAAAACAGATATAGTATTATATTTTGGGAAACCAATGCCATATTCAGCACAACAAGAAATATATTTTGAGTTTATCCCAAGAACTGACTATATAGAGAACGGTACGTGGAGAATAGAATTATTGCCAAGGAATATAGTGGTTGGTAATTATGATCTATGGCTACCATCTGGTGGAGTATTAAATCCAAATACCAAATTTTTAAGACCAAATGAATCAACAACACTTACCATACCTTCTACTGCATTTAGAGCAATTACCGTAGGAGCATATAATGCATATACAGATAGTTTAGCATACTTTTCTGGAAGGGGATATCCAAGAGGAACTACTGCGATTAAGCCGGATTTAGTTGCACCTGGAGTAGATATCACTTCTGCAGCACCAGGAGGTGGATATAATACATTGTCTGGCACCTCAATGGCAACACCTTTTGTTACGGGAAGTTGTGCTCTTCTTATGGAATGGGGCATTGTAAATGGAAACGATCCATACTTTTACGGAGAAAAAATGAAAGCATATCTAATTGCAGGGACAAGAAAATTAAAAATAGAAAGTGCCTATCCAAATCCTAATATAGGGTTTGGTGCATTGTGTCTTAGGGAGAGTTTTTTGTTGACGCAATAAGGAAAATAGTTGTAGTATATAGATATATATCCTTTATAGGTAATAATACTTTAAGGTAAGCATTGTGGGTTCCTCTTATGAGGAAGATCCAAGGGTTAATCTTTAGGGGAGATTTTCATATTTTAGAGGATAAAAATTAGGGCTTAGATTTATTTCTAAGCCCTAAAATATATATGCAGTTTGTGAATATATGATGATATCCGTATATAAATTTGGTAGCTAATTTCTTGATTAATTTATTGGTTAATTATCTCTTTCATCTCATCTGGATATGGTTTTCGGACAAAAGGTAACATATTTGGTTCGCATGCACCAAAATCTAAGTAATTTTTTCTAGCTTGTTCTAAACTAACAGGGTTCGCACCACATAAAGTATGATCTAATAATTGAGATAAATCATCTTCCCAATAACATACAGGGCATATGTTAAATGTATTATTTGGTTCTTCCATTAATGTATAATAACCACAACAAGGACACTGATAATTCATATGTACCTCCAAACTCCCATGCTTAATATTCAATCAATAAATATTTGTTATTATTAAACTACTTATATAAAAGGTATTATAATAAAGATTAACACTTGTTTTAAGACTATTTTCTATTAAAATAATCTATTCCATCTTCAGGAATAAAATAAGTTCGAATGTATCCATCATTAGATAAAACTAAAAACTCATTGGTTTTGGTATCATAATATATGGTGTCACCATCTTCTTCAGTTTTAGTTATTACAGTTTCAGATAATTCATTTAATAAATTATTAGCACCTTCAAGATACTCATCTTTTGTTATATCTCCAAATTCATCTTTATGTTTATCATAATGAACATCTAATAATTTATCGTTACGAAAATTATATTGTTTTATTATATTTGAATCATCGTTAGAATCATTATTCACATTGGTGTTGTTATTTGTACTTGATTGTAATGTTTCATTTATGCCGAAAGTTCCAAGATCAATATTAAATCCAAAGTACATAAGTACCATTGCAATTAATACTATGATTATGGAAAATGGTTTTTTCTTCATAGTAGGTCCTCCATTTTATATATAATAAATTTAAAGTTAGTTTATATTAAGAAAGAATCATTTGTCAATGTTTAAATTAGAACAAAGTGCGTGAAAGATAATATAAATCTAGCTTGTGTTATTATATTTCAATATAATATGTATTATTTCTAGTAAATATAGCGTAGATTATATAATACATAATAGAGCATTCTTATAGTAAAGATAACTTGTTTAGTTTTATTCATTTTAAGAAAAGGAAATTATCATGAGTACAAATAAAGTGATTAAATTTAGTAAAGGAACTACTAAAAGTTTTAAATATGCTATATCAGGATTAAAAACGGCTATTAAATCAGAAAGAAATATGAGAATACATGTATTATCCATGATTCTTGTTATTATTGCAGGGATTATATTAAAAATTAGTATAATGGAATGGGTGGTATGTTTTATCTTATTTGGAGCAGTCATATCTAGTGAGCTAATGAATACTGCGATTGAAAAATTAGTTGATATGGTAGCACCATATAAAAACGAAAAAGCAAGGATAGTTAAAGATATTGCTGCCAGTGCAGTATTCGTGTGGGCAATGGTGGCTGCAATCGTTGGAATAATTATATTTTTACCGAAAGTTTTTTTTTACTTAAAGTAATAAATGCCTGAAACTGTAAGGCACACAAAAACTAAAAAGCTGTATGTAAAATACTCCATAAAAAGCAAAAAGGGGATTGCTTGTAAATGTTTGACGAAAACTGTACAAGATGGAAGTTTGCTACTTCTTCAGATATGTGGTATGATAAGAAGCAAGTTAGTAATTAAGCTAGCAACGGATCCCATAAAATTGTTAGGATTTTTATAGCAGAATATAAAACAATTTTTATTATATGGTAAATATACGTTAGACCGCTTCGCTTAAATATTATAGTGCAGCGGTTTTTCGGTCTTTAAAGAACAAGGAGGTTTTAAACTAGAGTTAAATTACCTAAATAATATGAAAATGCTCTTGTAGGAATTATAGGGTGTATTTCATCAGTTGAATTTATTTCAAAGAATAGGAGGATATATTGTTTGAAGTAGAAGATTATATTATATATGGAAACAATGGAGTATGTAAGGTAATGGATGTAGGTTGTCTTGATATAGGTAGTATTGATAAAAGGAAAATATTCTATACGCTACAACCTACTTATACACAAGGGATATTGTATACACCAGTGGATAATAATAAAGTTGTTATGAGAAATCTAATATCAAAAGAAGAAGCATGGGAACTTATAAATGATATCTCTAATATCGAGATAATATTGGCAGAAAATGATAAACAAGCAGAAGCAAGATATAAAGAATCCATGAAAAAATGTGATTGTAGAGAATGGCTTATTATTATTAAAACACTTTATATTAAAAAGCAAGAACGTTTATCTCAAGGAAAAAAGATTACTAGCACAGATGAAAGATATCTAAATATTGCCGAAGAACAATTATATGGAGAACTATCGGTGCTTCTTGATATATCTAAAGAGGAAATGGAAGAATTAATTATGTCTAGATTGGAAGCTGTGAATAGATAAAGACTATGTCATTTGGTTTAATTGTATTTCACAGAGAAACTATAAAAAGCTAAAAGAATAAAATGAATAATACGAATTAAAAAAGGGCTTAGAAAATATTTCTAGGCTCTTTTTTAATCCTAGGATAGAATGATTATAGGCAAAGTCTATATTTACAGTAAATAGAAGAATGATTATAATGGTAATAAAAGGGGGATACACATATGTCAATACAATTTAGAAATTATACAAAACAAGCAGGTATTACAGAAGATTATTATAAAGTTCGAACATTTCTTATAGAATTAGGATATGCAGAGTTTACATACACAAGATGGGATTGGATGACAACCCATGGCTATTTAGATAAGTCTGCAGTAGGGAAAATAGGCATATGGGAAGATGGTGAAAAAATAGTGGGGGTTGCAACCTTTGATTGTCAGCTAGGGACTAGTTTTTGTCTAGCTTTTCCTGAGTATGGATTTTTGAAAAAAGAGATGTTATTGTATGCAAAAGAAAATCAATCTAGGGATGGAAAGTTTAATGTTATAATTGCAGACAATGATTTAGAATTTCAAGATATAGCTGCTGAACTTGGGTTTTTAGCAACTGAGCAGAAAGAAAGTGATGCAATATTTTATTTAGATAAAACATCCATGGATTATGATTTACCTGAAGGCTTTTATATTACTACGATGAAAGAAACATATGATTTGTATCAATATGGACGTGTATTATGGAAAGGGTTTAATCATGAGTTAGATGGTGAAGGAGAATTTCAATCAGCTCTTGAAAATGAGCAAACTTGGAATAACGAGATGATTCGTCCTAATGTGGATTTGAGTTTAAAGGTGGCAGTCGTTGCACCAGATGGTAATTTTGCTTCTTATTGTGGAATGTGGTATGACAATGAAGCTGGTTAGTTTGTAGGTGCTTATGTTGGGACGAAGAGAATATAGATGCTTAAAAAAAGTGTAATTGATATTTCATTTTAATAATATATCAGTTACACTTTTTTTATAGATTAAATAGCAAAAGTTTCCTACAAGTTTTTATCATGATAAAAGGTCCTCATAACATTAGTAACCATATTATAGGTGAGTTCTGCCATATG
>JAEWHU010000168.1 GCA_023387635.1 Bacillota bacterium | reverse complement strand
AATATGGTCATTACACAATTAAGGAGAACTTCTCTATGAATCTTGGTGAAAGAATATATAAACTTCGAAGTGAGAGAAACTTATCTCAAGATGACCTTGCTGAGATATTAGATGTTTCAAGGCAAACAATCTCAAAATGGGAAAATAACAATGCAGTACCTGAATTGTCCAAATTAATAAAAATGAGTGAATTATTTCAGGTTTCTCTCGATGACTTAGTAAAAGATAACTCAAACTCCGATATGGATTCATATATTACAGATCTAGCTAGCCTAGAAGAACGCAATACTACTCTATCAACTAGAAAAATTTCAGGTACTATTCTTTTGTCCCTAGGCTTTATAACGATTCTAATTTTTACAATGCTACTAGGAATAGTTAACTTTGTATTTTCATGTCTCTTAGCATCACCACTTATCATTTGTGGTATCATTTGTTTCTCCTTTAAGAAGCATGTAGGATTATGGTGTGGCTGGGGCGTATATTTTTCCATTGATGTTTATCTAAGATTGGCCACAGGTCTTAGCTGGAAAGTAATATTCTATACCTTACACTGGACTTACAGTATGAACTATATGAGATTAGCAATCGGATGGATTCAATTCCTCGTTTTACTTTTATTTATATGTATTACCATTGTAAAATTACGTAATACACCATATCCTATCCAATATAAAACAAAACTTCGTATTATTTCATCTTGGATATTAGTTGTTTTAATGCAAATCACCTTGTTCTTTATACATATTATTATTAGAGCCTTATTTCTATCTTCCATTCATACCTTAAATGAAACCCTTATTAACTTAACTACTGTATTCATTGAATGGATTAGCATTATTGCTTTTACTTACGCACTAGTTAATACAATACGCTATAGAAAGAATAGATAATTATAATATAACTAACTACAAAAAAAAGACTGAATTCCATTAAGGTTTCAGTCTTTTACATATTAAGAATTATAAAAGTATTCAGTTTTTCTGTGTAAGCATTCATTTTCTCTATTCTTATGCAAACATGCGAATGCGTCAGCCATTGGCTGACGCATGTAATCATAAGAAAAATCTATCGATGTAAACAAAAATACTCCATATAATCAATGAACCTAATAATAAACTGTAAACTATGATTTTATCAACTAATAAACTGTTAAATAAATAATTAATACTATCACCATTTCGTAAAAATTTTAATTTAATAAAACCTATTATAATAAGACTAATCATTCCAAATAAAGGTATAGCTTGATAATATGGAATATTAATAATTCCCAAGCTAATATTTCGAAAGTTAGTATCATGAAATCCTGATATTAAAATAATTACTAATTGAAGTAATATAGTTAATGATAACATCCTAATTGCAGCTCTAACTTCGTTAACTGTTAAATTTTCATCCCTTTTAAGATTCTTTTTTGACATGTTTTCTTTTAAAATAGTTCCTACAACCCCTTTATTATTTTTGTATTTCTTATATTCTACATAATCAAGTTTTAGAGTACCGCCTTATACCATAAAACATCAACGAGACTCCAGTCGCACAGTAAAAAATCTTACCTAGAAGAAAAGATATTGGCAACGAATAAATAGGTTCACCATCAAGTCCGACAGGCAATTTTAACGGATACGTACTGAACAGATGCCCACCGTATAAATCGAAAAATCCGGGAAGTGGTAAAAAACCTATTAGGAGTACAAAGATCATTAAAGCATATAAGAGATTGGGTTGTACACTACCAACAAATAAACTGACTCCAAAAATAAAAAGCATACTCGGTATCAATGTTATAAGAATTGGTATAATAAAGTTGGCAAATCCGTAAAATCCAAATATCACACTGTAAAATATAAAGCTTAATAGGATAACAAATAGTGAGATAATAGAGTATCCGACTGCCATCGCCAAGCATTTGACAAGTGCGTATTTTAAAGGGCTTACAGGTGTTGCAAATGTTAATTGTTTAACTTGTTTTTCCTGGTTTGAGTACATATATGTTATAAAAAAGAGTAGAGTTATTAGTAGTAAAGGTAATACTTCTGCAAGATACATTCCATAGCTCCAACTTGAGAATGGAGCTGTATAAGCTACTCCGACTATAATATCTCTTCTAAGGATTATATAACTGTAGAGGACAGTAATTACAAGTAATGCAATAAAGAATTTATTAAGAATCAGCCTCTTTAATTCATATTTAAAGATTTTACTCAATGTCAAGCACCTCCTTTGTTAACCCACAGGCATCCAAAAACTCTTGATATGTAAGCACTTCACCCTGATTTGAACTTGATAATTTAGTTAATATTTCATCCATTTTCTCTTCTCCACCCACAAGCTCCGCGGCTTTGTAAATCTTTAACGGCATCAAACTGTATTTTGCAACTTCATTCTCCCTGACTCTGATATGAGCTGCAAAATCCTCAGGCATAATTTTCAAATATTCTGGATGGCGGTGATAAAAGTTTCGGTTCATTTCTTCAACGGCCATTTTCCATTTATCAACATAATACTTCCTGCCATATTCTTCACCATATTTTTCTTTATATAAACGGTAAGTAGAATAGACCGTAAGGCCTTCTGACGTCCATTCAGGTGCTTCTTCTGATTCCCAGATCATTCTGTTTAATCCCCACCACTGATGAATGATTTCGTGTGCTAAAATTTCCTTCCCCGAGGCTCCCTTCTTGGGATCGGTAAGGGAATATATAGAAAATGTTGTCTCACTCATGTTGCTAATTCCGGAAATCGCACCGCCACCAAAGTTAAATGCGGACGTTTGAATAAGTTTTAAAGAATCATTTTCTAAATAATGCAAAGGTCCAAAATGCTTTGTGCAATAATTGAATACGTCGGATAATACTTCATCAATATTATTCTCCTCCAAAAGATTGGTAAAATTTTTGTGGAAATAAAATTCTGCTGTCATTGCGTCTGCATTTACAACCTTGTAGGCATAATCTGATGCATATATAGAAAGATAATCGTAGGAATTTTTAAGTATCCACGTTTTTGTACCATCTTGGTTGTCGATTACACTATCAACAGCATTTTGATCGGAAAGAAGAGTAAGACTATCTGGTATCGTTACACTGACATTAACATCAACTCCATATGCATTTAATGAGGGGATTAAAGAATAATTACTTAATTCAATATTATTCCAGCTTATTTCTGCTCCTCCTAATCCTGTTTTAAATGCACCCCAAAGCTTAGGATAACCACCATATTCGATTTTAATCTCTATATCAGTCCCACTAGGAATCTCAAACTCAATGTGTTTTACAACAAAATTATCATCACCCAAGTCCTTATAAATTATTGATTCACCATTAATACTAATATCGTATACCGTATATCCACTATTTATAATCATTCTTTTTTTCACAGCACGATCTCTCATGGAATCAATATTATATCTTATTTTGCCATGCATGGTTCCATTATTAAAATTCGGATTAATCTCAGCAGATATTGATTTGTAATTCAAATCCTCTCCTGCATCGTATAGCGCATCCCAATCAACTTCCGGTGGGGCATTGTTGTAAAATGGCTGGTTCCGGTAATGGTTAACACTCATTATAATCAGAACCGTACCTAACGCAGGCAAATAAAATTTTCTAATATTATATAGCATAGAACCAAAAATGCCTTTTTCATATTTTCTAATACAAATCAAAGATAAAAACCACACTCCGCCTAAAAACATAATCCAGAACAGACGATTGTACAACCCCATTCGCAGTGGTTTGATGTTTCCGAAACCGTCTGAAAAAACTGGAAGGTTTGGATTTATCCAACGTAAAATAAAGTCATCGGATAAAAAGCTTAAAATCGTAAAGGCTGCAATCAATACAAAACTTATATCTGTCCTACGGAAAATCTGATAGAAAATTGCTGCAAAAAGACTTCCTATCCACATTCCGGGCATTATGAAAACCAGATAAGCATATATATATAACTTGGGGTCAAAAAATGACTTCATACTTATAAAGGTATAAGGAAAATACACCAAAACTATTAATAAACTTGTCACAATGGAAACAGCGAAGATAGCGCACATTCTTGCAACATGGAGCGCCATAGGCGATGCTATTGTATCTGTAAGCACTGCAGTATTGTATTTGTTAACCTTATCCAGTTCAAACAGTGTAAATAGTGCAAACAAGACAGATGAGCCAATTATACCGGTTAGAACCGGATTGATAATCATCTGGCTGGAAGCCGTTTGTATGTCATTCATCTTAAAAATCGTGAATCCAAATAAAGGAGAGGCCAATGTCATAACCATGAAAAGCCATGTTACTTTCGACCTGAAAATTCTATTTATTTCTATTCGAAGATAAGTAAGGAATCTCATAGTATACTTCCTTTCGAAATTAAGTACATGTATGCATCCTCCAACGATGGCTCGATAGGCCTAGCAAATGAAGGAAGCTTCTCAGCCACAATACGACAGGATACCCCTCTTGCAGTATTAATGCGAGAAGTAATGTGATAATCATCACTTGTTATATTTTCATCCATTTGCTCAAAAACTCCCACATGTCCATGTGCAACCTGAATTAATTCCTCTGGTCTTCCATCAAATAATATTTTACCTTGATTAATAACAATCAATCGGTTGCAGATTGACTGTACATCTTCAATAATATGGGTAGAGAGCAGAACTATTTTATCTTGTGCATTTTGTGAAAACAAGTTGCGGAACTTTATTCTTTCTTCCGGATCTAGCCCCACGGTAGGTTCATCAAGAATAAGCAGTGCAGGATTTCCTATTAATGCTTGGGCAATACCAACACGCTGCCTTTGTCCTCCAGATAAAGTCTTAATTTTAGCGTTTATCTTTTCATCAAGATTTGTTTCATTGATTACTTTTTCTATCGCTACTTTGGTATTTTTAATTCCTTTTAAAGCTGCTATGTAATCCAAAAACTGCCATACGGTCAATTCATCATAAAGTCCAAATGATTGTGGCAGATATCCTAATACTTTTTTTAGATAATTTTCTTTCTTTGATAACATTTCGTTATCAAGCATTATGGACCCTGTTGTCTGTAACTGAGCAGCAACAAGCAATTTCATTAGTGTACTCTTTCCTGCACCATTTGGTCCTACTAGTCCTATCATGTTTGGGCTGGTAATATCAATTGATATATTGTCCAATGCTTTTTTCCCTGTCTTATAGATTTTTCCAACATTTTGTATGGATATATTCATAAAATCACCTCTTTCAATATTGAATCATGATACTATTGTATTTAGAACGTAACACCTTATAATATCATATTATCCATAATTTGACAATATTGTTTTCAGAATTGTATTATTTTACTTTTCTAGTGTAAGCAACCTATTATTGTAATAACATCCATATCCCCTAAGTATTTAATTATATAGTATTTTGTTCAACATTATTTTCCGGATGATACATAATTATAAAACTTAAAAAGAGCTGAAATACAATAACTTAATTACTGCATTCCTACCCCAAGTAAAAACTCTGTGTGTATGAACTTGATTATCCTCATAATTATATTACATATCAACCCTAGATTTGTGTTCGCAATTGAGAACATTACGAATTATTTCTAAATAATTTGAATTTTCTTCACGTATACATTTATTAATGTAGTGTATTAACTAAACATTTTCATATAATTCTTTTGATCTTTTGTGTGGATATACCCGTGCCTTTCATAGAGCCTATGTGCATGAATTCTATTTGGGTGTGTTAACAGCTTAATCCCAGAAAAGCCATTATCCTTTGCCCAGCATTCAAGCCTATCAATCAACTTACTGCC
>JAEWHU010000105.1 GCA_023387635.1 Bacillota bacterium | reverse complement strand
AAACTCATTTAAAATTTCCTCCTTAATATGTGTGAACGTATAAAACGAACCCTTACTTCCGTCAATGTGAATAAATTACTCTATAATCTTCCGCTAAAACAGACATTTTACATTCTGACGTTTTGACATTAGTATATTATAACATAGCCATAAAGTAAATACCATAATTTTTTTCTGTTATTATGCTCTGTTTCATGGATACAATTTAGGTAAAACAGTAATTATTTGATTTTTTTGTTACCATATAAGTTACTGGGCATACCCTCTATTTCTAATTAAATTAACTACTTGTTCTACATATTTCTTACATTCTTCATCTTTTTTAGCTTCAACCATAACACGTATTACCTGCTCTGTTCCACTTTCCCTAACTAGAATTCTACCCTCATCACCTAACTCTTTTTCAATTTGAGCTATTAACTTTACTACTTCTATATCCTCTCTTGCATCTTTCTTATTGCTAACTCTTACATTTTTCAACAATTGAGGATAGAGAGTTATATCCTTTGTCATTTCTGAAAGAGACTTTTGATTTTCAATCATTACCTCCATTATTTTAAGAGATGTAAGTATTCCATCTCCTGTTGTAGCATACTTACTAAAAATAAAATGACCAGATTGTTCACCGCCAAAAGAATGTCCACCGTTCATTATATTTTCGAATACATACTTATCACCGACAGCAGTTTTCTCGTATGCAATCCCTTCTCTTTCAAACGCCTTATACAATCCTAAATTAGACATTATAGTAGTTACTACAGTATTCGTACTTAATTCGCCTTTTTCCTTCATATAAACAGCACATAAGTATAATATAGTATCACCTTCTATAATATTTCCATTATCATCCACGATTAAACAACGATCTGCGTCACCATCATAAGCAAATCCAATATCTAATCCATTTTTAATTACAAATTCTTGTAATTCCTCTAAATGGGTAGAACCACAATTAAGATTAATATTTAATCCATTTGGTTTATTGTTAATTACATAAGTTGTAGCACCCAAAGATTCAAATACTTCTTTTGCTATATTTGAAGCTGATCCATTTGCAAGGTCTAGGCCAACTTTATAGTTATGCAAAGGCTTTTTAACAAGTGAAGTCAAATATTCCATGTAATGATTACGACCTATGGAATAATCAACAGTCTTTCCAATATTTTCTCTTGTCGCAAAGGGAATCATATCAACATCACTGTCTATGTATTCCTCAATTTGATTTTCAACTTCTGCTTCTAGTTTATAACCTTCACCATTAAAAACTTTAATTCCATTATCATAGTAAGCATTGTGACTTGCAGATATCATAATTCCGCAACTAAATCTTTCTTTATTAACAATATAAGCAACATTTGGCGTACTTGTAACATGTAATAAATACACATCAGCCCCACTGGCTGTAAGCCCTGCTACTAAAGAATATTCAAACATATATCCTGATCTTCTTGTATCTTTGCCAATAACGATTTTAGCTTTGCCTTCTTTCCCATAATAATAACCTAAAAATCTTCCAACTTTATAAGCATGCTCTACTGTGAGATCTACATTTGCTTCTCCTCTAAAACCGTCAGTTCCAAAATATTTACCCATATGAATACTCCTTTATTCTTACAATTAAACTTCTATGTTACAAGATTTTATTTATAAACCAATTGTTTATTATATGCTTAATAATTCTATTTATAAAATCCTATAAAACTTCAATATTGATTGTAACATAGTTAAAATCCTACCGCAACTTATTCTATTCATTGTATGATTCTTTTTTTACTTTGCTCCTTGTGGCATTATGTACAAAGAAAAACATCACCCCATATGTACGAAAATGTATCATGTTTCCATTCTAACGTAATCATATATACTAGGTGATGCTTTATATTGCTGTCTACTTATAGCAACTAGATAGCATTTGTTATCTAATTATGAGTCAGCTTTTTATTCTGTTTATTGATTAGTGATTATTGACCTGACATAGATTCTTCTTGTCTCTTAATCATTTGTCTAACCATTTCGCCACCAACGGAACCGTTTTGAGCACTTGTTAAATCTCCATTATAACCTTGTTTTAAAGGTACTCCAAGTTCTGATGCAACTTCCATTTTGAAACGATCTAAAGCTTCTCTAGCTTGAGGAACTTGTGCTCTGTTTGAACCAGTATTGTTACTTGCCATAAATTTTTACCTCCATTAATTTGTGAATTCATGAGCTATATATCTCATGGATATAGTTTAGATATCTGATCCGTTTTTGAATCATTTATCATGGTAATATTATGAGCAGTAATATCAAATATTATTATGGTAAGTTGTGGAATTGTAATTTAAAACTTATTGATTATTTTCATAAATTGTCCCTATTGGTACATATATTATAAAAATTACCTTTAAAAGGATTAGTGTGAAAGATAAATCTTTCACACGGCGATTTGCGTAATGCGCAAAGTCGCCAGACTTTGAGAAAGGCTTGGTTATTATTATGAGCGAAATATTTTCTGCCATGAAATACATTAACACTTTATTATGGAGCGGACCATTATTAATTCTTCTAATTGGAACGCATATATTCTTTACTTTCAAATTAAAATTCATTCAAAAAAAAGTTGGAAAAGGAATTATGTTATCTGTTGAACCTTCAGATGTTTCAGAAGGTGAAACAAGTAGTTTTGCCGCTCTATCAACCACACTTGCTGCAACTCTTGGAGTTGGTAATATAATTGGAGTATCAACAGCTGTTGCTCTTGGTGGCCCTGGTGCAATTCTTTGGTGCTGGTTAACTGGTTTACTCGGTATGGCTACTACTTATGCAGAATGTTACTTAGGAGTCTTATTTCGAAAAAAAACAGAAGATGGTAGTTACATAGGAGGTCCTATGTTTACTTTGGAATATGGGCTTCATTCAAAATTTCTCGGAGGCGTATTTGCACTTTTAACACTTATTGCAGCTTATGGTATTGGATGCTCAACTCAATCCAATTCTATTAGCGAAACGGTTCAGTCTTTATGGGGTATATCACCTTATCTTATAGGAATAGCTACTGCTGTCATAACTGGCCTAGTTATTATAGGCGGTATAAAATCAATTGGTAAAATATGCATGAGATTAGTTCCTGCTATGGGTGGATTTTACATACTTGCTTGTATTCTACTACTTATAATAAATTATAATTACATATTACCTTCTATTTCATTAATTTTTCGCTCTGCCTTTCTACCTAGTGCAGTCATAGGAGGATTTGTTGGTAGTTCAATAAAAACAGCCGCAAGGTTTGGAATAACCCGCGGCTTATTCACCAACGAAGCAGGACTTGGTACTGCTGCCATTGCTGCCGCTAGTGCAAAAACTAAATCACCTCATTATCAGGCTTTGGTTTCTATGACAGCAACCTTTTGGGATACAGTAGTAATCTGCGCTATAACAGGTCTTGTTATTGTTTCTACTATATTAAAGGATCCAACTGCGATTAATGGATACTCACAAGGGGAATTAACCACAGCTGCCTTTAATCAACTTCCCTATGGTAGTGAAATATTAAGTTTTGCTATTGTTCTTTTTGCTATAGCTACCCTAATAGGCTGGTCCTACTTTGGTGAAAAAGCGGTGGAATACTTATTTGGAAAGAACGGAATTAATACATATCGTGTGTGTTACATTGTAATGATTTTTATAGGTGCTGTACTTTCATTAGAGTTTGTTTGGGAATTATCTGACCTAATAAGTGCTTTTATGATATTACCAAATGTTCTTTCCATCCTTTTACTAAATAATCACATTAAATATACTGAATAGCTTTACCTATATTATGTGCAATCTCTTCCCCTTTTAATAGGGTTATAATACTAAGAGCAAAATCAATGGAAGTTCCCAACCCTTTACTAGTAATAATATTAGAATCTATCTCTACCTTATTCCCTGTAAAAGTAGCACCTATTAATTTATCTTCAAAACCTGGGTAACAAGTAGCACATCTTCCTTTTAATAATCCATGCTCTCCCAAAACACTAGGTGCCGCACAAATAGCAGATAAGTATTTACCTTGTTCGTGAAACTCATTTAATAAGGATACAAGACCTTCATGTGCTCCAAGATTTATAGTACCTGGCATTCCACCTGGTAGCACTAACATATCTACATCATTGTAAGAGTACTCATCAAATAAACAGTCCGCTATCACTTTTATTTGATGAGCACCTGTAATTTCTAGTTTTCCCGTAATAGATACCATTGTTATCTCAATTTTTGCTCTGCGAAGTAAATCAACCACAGTCAGACCTTCTATTTCTTCAAAACCGTCCGCTAAAAAAATACATACCTTTGCCATAATGTTTTTCCTCCTTTATTATAAAGTAATTTTAAGTATAATATATTAACTATTTGTATTTACATTTGTATTTGCATTTGTATTTATATTTGCATTTATTAACTTAAATATTTAAGATAATAAATACATTTTTAACATTTTTCTTCTTATATCATGATCAGGCATAACAAGAGAAAGACTATTATAAAATCTATAGCTATGATCTCCATGTAAAAAATGGGCCAATTCGTGAGCAATAACATATTCAATGCATTCTCTACTCGTGTGAATAAGTAAGGTGTTAATTGTAATCGTATTGGTATGAATACTGCAAGTTCCCCATCTTGTTTTCATTCTTCTTAACTTAAGCTTTGGATAAGGAACATTATATGGAATAAACTTTTCATACATTTCATTTAAAATACTAGTAACAACTTCTTTCGTGTAATTAGAAATCCATTTATTCATCTGCTGACTTAATCTTTCTCCATCCGTCAAATCTTTCATGTATACAATCAAGAGGTCATCTAATAATTTTATTTCATCCTTAACCCCTTGTGTGGCTACAATTTTTATATTTCTACCTAATATCATAACTTCTTTATTCTTTATTAAATCGCTATACTCATACCCCAGCATAGTTCGACTTTCAATGTTATTTAACGTCCTTACAATCCAATCCTTCTTTTCTATAATAAATTCTTCAATTCTTTTATTACTTATTCTATTATTAGCAGTCACACGGATGGAACCATCATTTTTTATTCTTAAAGTCATATTTTTTACACTCTTACGAACTATTTCATACTCAATCTCTCTATCATATATTCTTATATTCATAAACTCTCCTAAAGAACTGGTGTAGTTCTAACTTAACATCTATATTGGTTTATTACTCACATGTCATCTTACTATTATAATCCATTTAAGACTTTATTGCATTGTTTTAAATTTATTAATATTTTGATAAAAAAATGCACTTATAGTATTTATATAAGTACATTCAACCGATTAAAATATTCTTTTAACATGCAAAAAAGCTCCAAACTTTAATAAGTTTGAAGCTTTTATGCGGATGACAGGACTTGAACCTGCACGGTATCCCACTAGATCCTAAGTCTAGCGCGTCTGCCAATTCCGCCACATCCGCATTTATTTTAAATTGAGAATTATCTCAAATTTAACTGAGACATCCGGGGCTCGAACCCGGGACAACTTGATTAAAAGTCAAGTGCTCTACCAACTGAGCTAATATCCCATCTGACGTTAAGTCAAATATTCTAACTAATGTTAGAAACTGGGCTAGAAAGATTCGAACTTTCGAATGCAGGAGTCAAAGTCCTGTGCCTTACCGCTTGGCGATAGCCCAATAGCTATTATACTAAGTATAATAAGGGTGGATAGAGGGATTCGAACCCTCGGCCTCAAGAGCCACAATCTTGCGCGCTAACCAACTGCGCCATACCCACCATAATGTGCCAGAAGGGATTCGAACCCCCGACAAACGGCTTAGAAGGCCGTTGCTCTATCCTGCTGAGCTACTAGCACACATTATGAATATACAACATAGTGTATACCCAAGCGGGTGATGGGAATCGAACACACGTATATAGCTTGGAAGGCTAGTGTTCTACCATTGAACTACACACGCATGTTAATATTTGTAACACTTCTTAACAAGAAACTACTTGTCAATTTATTAAGAAGTCAATCGGGGTGACAGGATTCGAACCTGCGACCTCCTGGTCCCAAACCAGGCGCTCTAGCCAAGCTGAGCCACACCCCGTTAATTTTCACTTAACGTTACGATTTCGTTTTGCTGTTCTTTTGTACTTCTCTCGAACGCAAGATCAATTATATAACATGCGGATGCTTTTGTCAACAACTTTTTGAAACTTTTTTTATTTTTTTTTATTTTTTTAATTTATCCAGTAAAATCAAGGCTTTGAGCCATTTCTTTTTCAAATCCATGCTATTAATGTATGCACTTTTTTAGAATATATACTTATTATTTTTCTTTTTTTTATTTTATAAAAGATTCAAAATTAGAGCTAAACTTTAGACTTCCATCCTTTAATATCCAAATCGCCTCCGTATTATCAAGACTTTCTATAAGCTTTATCCCATCTTCAAACGGCATATTAAAGATTGCAGTAGATAAAGCATCAGCCATTCCTGAATCTTTACATACTATGCTTACTGCTGTGAAATAATCTGATGGCATTAAAGTATCTGGATCAATAATATGATGATACTGTTTACCCAAGACGGTATAATACCTTTGATATACTCCACTACTTACTAAAGACATATCAGTAAGATTTAGAATGACTATATTTTCCTCTTCACTATCCATATCTGGATTTTGAACACCTACATTCCAGAATTCCTCTTTTTCATATCTTGTTCCAATTGCTCTTACATTTCCTCCAACACTAATAAGTGCACTTGAAAATCCGTTTTGCTCTGCTATTTCACTTACTCTTTCTGTTGCATAACCTTTTGCAATTCCACCAACATCTAAACTCATATCTTTATCTTCTAAATATACCGTTGAATCTTCTTCATTAATAATCATCTTATTAATATCTGTATGTGCTGACATCTCTTTTAATAGTTCTATAGGCGGTATTTTAGCCAATTCAGGGTTTTCTAATCCCTCGGTACGATATTCATGCCATACTCTAAGTACGGCCCCTAAAGCAACGTTTACCGTGCCATCAGTGAGTTCATACGCCTCTTTTGAGAACAATAATAAATCAATAATTCTTTTATCCACTTTAACGGGCTTAATACCTGCATTATCATTAATGGTTTTAATGTTATTTATCCCGCTATAATTATTATAGATATCATATAATTGGTGGTATTCTTTTAAATTATCATATATTAACTGTACTTGTCTCTCAAATTCCTCTTTTGTATCCGTATATCCTATTATTTTTGTAGCTGTATTAAATAATTCTAAGAACTCTGCTGAATATCTTGTCTTTCCTTGCTTACTGCATCCTGTACTACTAAAAATCAATACAATCATAAGAAGGCATGCTATTACTCTTTTATTCAAACGATTCACCTCTCATTGCGTTTATAAGGTTAAAAAAGGAGGAAGCATCACTTCCTCCAAATAAGTATCCATAAACTCGTTCTTATGTATTATTTAGCGTTATTAACCGCTTTAGCAACAACTGACATGTATGGTCCTACGTGCATAGTAACAGAACTTGCTAAGTCAGTTTCAGCTGGAACGCCTTCTGCTGTAAGTTTAATACCTTCTACTTCTGCAGCAGTTTTGCCAGTTGCATATTTTGCAAATGCATCTGCTTGTTCGAACCATTCTTTTCCAATAGAGGAAGCTTTTTTCATATCATAAGCAGCACCTAATTCTTGTTTCGTTTGAGGCTTAGCTGTTAAATCTGAAGTAACCTCACCTGTTGTAGAGAAGTTTACATTGCTTTGAGAAGCATCAATTGCTACACTTGTAATTTTACCTTTGTTAACAGATACAGCTGCATAGTTAGAATAAGCTTGTGCTAAACCTTCTGCTTCAGCTGTTGCGTCAGTTGATTTATCAACCGTAGTATTAATAGCAAGACCTAATTTATCGCCTTTTTTAGCTCCTAAGTCTTTCGCATTTGCTACTGCTTTTTCAATACCTTCAATATATCCTGCAATTTTAATAGTTACTGTTGCAGCTAAATCAGCATCAGTTGGTACTGTATCTTCATTTACTGCAATACTTTTAACTTCATCAACTGTTTTACCAATTACGTATTTTGCTAAAGAATCCGCTTGTTCATTCCACTCTTTGCCAATTCCAGAAGCAACTGTCATGCCATATTCCTTACCTAATTCTTGTTTTGATCTCAATTCTGTAGCTGCTAAATCAACTAATTTACCTTCTGCATTGAATTTTATTTTTGTTTGTGCAGAATCGATTTTACAATCAACAATTTTACCAGCTGCATCAACTAAAACTGCAACTACTACGGAATCAACTTGACCAAGACCATCTTTTTCACCAACACTTGCTGATTTACCGATGGATGTAACTACTCCTAAACCTGTTTTCACTGATTCTGCTTTACTTGAACATCCAGTAACCATTCCCATTACTAGAGTCAAACTAAGAGCTAATGCTAAAATTTTCTTCATAATCATTTCTCCCTAAATTTTTATTTTTTATATTAATTCTGCTGAAAGCAGAAATAATAACAATTAAGTTTCTAATCATATCTTATTGACCTTTTTTTACTATTTGTTAATAATTAAACATATGAAGAGATAATATTGCCTCTTTACAATAGAGAACTAATAAAAAGTAGAATCGTAATTGCTCCCATAATAATAATATAGTTCTTTATTGCTAATATAAATGTAACTGACTTCTCTTGTTTTTTGTAAAAAGCTTTTATGTTTTTCCTTACAATGAATATTGTTAATAACGATAACAAACATATTGGATGAAATATCTTAAGCACAACCAGTATTGTAGTAACTACATATATTGAATAGTATAATACTGCGAATAAGGTTAGCGAATATTTCCCAATATAGTACGGCAATGTATGCCTTTTCACTAGAATATCTTTTTCCAAATCACATATATTATTTGCTAACATTATGTTTGCAGTAACACAGAATGGAATAATTGAAATTAATAAAAGTGTTAATATAGGTATTAAATTTAATTCAATAGCTATTGTCTTTAAATTAACATTCAAAGATAATATGGAACCACTTGGCATATTAATATAGAATATAATAAAAGGAATCATGAAGCCATAAAAGAAACCAGATATACATTCGCCGAGTGGTAACCTTGATATAGGTACTGGACCGTATGTATAAAAAATACCGCATAAAAAACATAAACCACCAATTATTAATATCACAAGATCTGTAGAATATGCAAGATATAAACCAAGTCCAGCACTTATACTAAACAGTACATAGATAATTATTAAAGCTACTTTTCTAGTAAATTGTAGTGTTTGATGATTATCTTTGGTATCTATATAATTGTTTATAGCAGTTGTAGTTAAATCAAATGTAAACATAGCTATAAAAAAGATAATTGTAAGTTTCCAATTAATACTTTCTTTATTATATAGCAAAAATCCAATACTCATTAAGAAAACAAAGATACTAGTAATTTTAGTTTTTAACTCCACATAATCTAAAAATCTATGAATCATCCTAGTTCCTTCCTTCTTAGTCTCTAGAAAGAATACTATGGTCTACCCAAATATCCTTTCTAGATAAATTTTATGTTATTTATTTGTAATTATGCTAAACGAGAGGCCTTGTTCAGTAATGCGATTAACCTATCTCTCTTCGCTGTAGTAAGATCCAATTCATCAATGATCTTCATGGACTTATTATAGTATTTCTTTACAAGTAATTTTGTAAATCCTAAGCCATCAGTCATGACAACAGCTTCATCAATTTCTGCTCTTGTCACATCACCATTTAACACTTTTTCTTTAAATCCTTTTTTATTTTTTAAAGCATGTATAAGAGGTAATGTAATAACTCCCTGCTCATAATCAGATTTAACTGGTTTATTGGCTATTTCAACTGTAGTTTCAAAATCAATACAGTCATCTGTTAATTGAAAAATCATTCCAATATGGTTACCTAATCGTTTAAACTGATTGACTTGCTTTTCACTACAACCAGAAAGTATAGCCCCACCAAAGAAGGATGCTTCAAATAAAGCAGCCGTTTTACCTGATATAATCTTCAGATACTTCGGTATAGTTAAGTTTAGATTGTAATTATTTACATGTTGGTTTAATTCACCAAGGCAAACTTTCCCCATATACTCTGGAATATTAAGTTGTAAATAATCTTCTTTATTTGGTATCTTAGCCATCATATTAAGTGCTTGACATAATAAATAATCACCACATATTACAGCAGTTCTTTTACCATATTTTTTTTGTAAAGTACTAATACCTCTACGTATATCTGCATTATCAATAATATCATCATGTACTAAAGTTGCAAGATGTATTATTTCTATTGATGCTGCAATTGTGATGGCATTGGGATGTATAAAACCGTCCTTATTTTCAGCACACATGATAACAGACACTGCTCGTATAAATTTACCTTGTGCCCCAGTTAAATGACTAGTATATTCACGTATAATGAGTGGGGACAAGGATAAAGTATTATCTACTTCCTTTTTTACTAATGAAAGTGCCTCATCAAACGTTATTTCTTTGGATTCTTCATCCAAGTATCTTTTATTAATCATTATAGATATACATCTTTCTTACCAAAGGTATTTTTTTCCACAATTCTTTTAGTTTAGGCATAGCATAATAATCAAGTCCTAATGTTCTACCAGCTCCAATTAATACTGCAATAGAAGCAAAAATCATCCAGAAAGTGCCTAAATATAAGCCAGTTGTACAGACAAACATAAATTGTAAAACCAATGAGAATGCTGCTGCTGGGGTTGTAAACAAACCTCCCATCAAAGCTAAACCTACTAATATTTCTGCTATAACAATGAAAGCTTGCATAAATAATTGCATTCCGTCACTTGGTAAAATCACCTTATCAACAAACCAGTTCATTAATGGAATATCTAATTTAAATGCATAATCACTAATGGTAGAGTGAGCTAAATCTTTACCACTTATTAATATAAATTTAATTAATCCTAAGAAATCAAAATTAATTAATATTTCACCAACAGCTCCTGTTACTGATTCAACAACACCACTTGCTGATGTTACTGCATCTGCTACTCCACTCGCTGCTGTTACTGCATCTGCTACTGCTTCAACTGCGCCACTTGCTGCTGTTACTGCATCTGCTGCTCCGCTTGCTGCTGTTACTGCATCAGAACTAGATGCAATACCTAATATACTATTATACCAAGCTTGTGCTCCGCCGAAGAATCCTGTTAATTTTGGTGTTGTAAACCAACCTTCAACAACTTTCATAACTCCTTCGAATACCCATATAGCTCCAAGCCATACCCTTAGTGGTACTAACAAGAAACTTGGTGTTCTATTTGAAAAATGTCCACCTACAAAACTTCTACAGTTTCTGATTGTAAAGAATTCATGTTTAATATAACTAAATACTTTATTCCATCCAAGTATTTGGATAAAATATATAATATTAATAAAATGCTTAGAAAACATTGCTAGGAAAGATGGTAAGCTAAACATCATGTTAGGTAATCCTACATGCGCAACACCATAACGACCACCAATACATACCATAACACCATGAAACGCTGGTTTATATTCTTCTAATTCACCTTTACCGGTTAAAGATAGAAAAATATTCTTTGCTGCTGTGTCTGAACTTTGTTCACAGTTTTCAACCATCTGTGGAACAGAATTCTTTTCACCTTCTGGGATAAAATACATATTATCACCAATAACATAGACATTTTTATCTTTTGTAGAACGAAGATGTTTATCTACTTCAATTCTACCACCACGAGTTAGTTCTAGATTAGTACCAACATTTTGTGTAATATCAGCACTTTGTATACCTGCTGCCCAAACAATAGTTTTTGCATATTTACGAACTACTTTATCATTTACCTTTAGTTCAATATAATCTGGACCAATACCTGAAACAAGAGCATTTAACATTAATTGAACACCCATCTTTTCAAGTCTTTTTGATACTTTATTAGATAGTTTTTCTGGTAACGTAGGTATTGGTCTACTTAATCCATCTACGTTATATAACGATACTTCGCTTCTTTTAATGTCAAACTTTTCACAAAGAAAAGGAACATATTCTGCCAATTCACCAATCATCTCAACACCAGTGAATCCAGCACCAACTACATAAAATGATAATAATTTTCTTCTTTCTTCTTCTTTTGGTTCACAAGCAGCTTGTCTAAATACATTATGTATATGTTCCTTTAAAACAACTGCATCCTCATATGACCAAAGTTTAAAGGAATGCTCTTCTGCACCAGTAACACCATAAAATGTTGGTTTTGATCCTGCAGACAATACTAAATAATCATATTCGTAGGATTCATTATCACCAATAACAGTTTTCTTTTCAAAGTCAATGTTAGTTACAGTATCTAACTTTACATCTACCTTTCTTCCAGCAAAAATCTTTTTTAGACTAATTTTAATGCTGTCTTCATCAACACGGTTTGCTGCCACTTCATGTAACTCAGTAAGCATAGTATGAAATGGATTTTTGTCGATGATTGTAATCTTAACATCTTTCATTTTCTTTGTCTTTTTTGCTAACTTTTTTGCTGCTAGAATACCTGCGTACCCAGCACCAATAATTACAATTCTTTTTTCCATAGTCCCTCCTTAGATATTATTCCCATATACTTAATAGAATTATTACTTGCATTGTAACAAATACAATCTATTTCGTCAATAGATTAACAACCTCATTAAATGATAATGTTCTATCAATAAACTTTTCTATGTTTGATAATTATATAACTTTCTTTCTTATAGCTGATTAATTACAAAATGGATAAATATTATCTGAATTTTATAAGTCTTGTGCACATTTTATAATGTTTTAGATAAAAAGTTCTAAAATTTTATGCGTTATTGCGGTAAGTTATGAAATTACTACTTAAAATAATTTATTGTAAAATGCGCCTTACCATTCTTATCAATATCCATTATTATAAAAGAAGGAATGCCACCAACTTGTCTAGGCAGTGAAATACTACCTGGATTAACTGTCCATACGTCATGGGTAAGATCAATTGAAGGTATATGAGTATGTCCATACATTACAATGTCTGCACCTACCTCCCTAGCCTTTTCTTTCAGTTTTTCAGTACTATAATAAACACCATAATAGTGCCCATGTGTCAGAAATATTCTATAATTTCCAACCATAATTAACTTCTCTCTTAATAGACTTGTAAAATAATCATTATTTCCAGAAACCATTTCCGTTTTGCATGGTGCAATGGCTTCGATATAATCACTACCACCTTCCAAATCTCCAAGGTGTATTAACAGATCTATTGGTTTAACCTTATCAATTACTGCTTCCAAATTAAAGTGTCTTCCATGAGTATCACTAACAATTAGTATTTTCATTGTTCTCTCTACTCCATATAACTTCTTTTATTGCTTCTAGGGCTAAACCCCTATGACTTATTTTATTTTTTTGTTCTAGAGTTAATTCTGAACTTGTACAATTATATTCTGGTACTAAAAAAATAGGATCATAACCAAAACCATTAGTGCCTGCTTCCTTTTCTGCAATAAATCCTTCGATGGTAGCCCTTCTTGTTATAATCTCACCGCTTGGATATGCAAGTGCTATGGCACATACAAATCTTGCACTACGTTCATCATGTACTTTATCTTTTAGTTTATCAAGAATATATTGATTCTTTACGCTATATGGTGTATCCGTCCCAAGATATCTTGCCGAGTATATGCCAGGTTCTTTATTTAAGGCATCCACCTCTAAACCTGAATCATCAGCAAGAACCATTTCGCCTGTAAGTTCCATTATAGTTTTCGCTTTTATAATTGCATTCTCCTCAAAAGTTTCTCCGTCCTCCACAATATCAATATCAAGACCTGCGTCTTTCATGGATATAATTTCATAATTTAAGTCATGCAGAATTAATTTAATTTCTTTTAATTTCCCTTCGTTTGTTGTTGCAAAGATTATTTTTCTTTTCATATGTGCTCCCATTTAGTTATATATTAAGTTTTTGGTTCAATCGATTAGTGATTGATTAATGATTCCTTATTAATTTATTCACTAGAATTTGTTACTTTTCCTTGATTTAGTTCGTCTAGAGATTTAATTACTGCTTGATAGAGACCATCCGCTATAGCTTTTCGATTAGATTCATCTAAGAAAAAGTTTAATTCTTCTTGATTTGTCATAAACCCGATTTCAGCTAAGGCAACTGGCATGTTCGCATTACCTATAATAATCATTTCATTTCCTTCTACCAATCCCCTATTTACCTTTTTTGTAACTTTTACTATTTCATCTAAACAGTTTGTGGCAAACATTTTAGAATTGTAAGATGCATTTGTATCAAATTCGTTATATAATACCTCAGAACCACCTGCACTAGCGTATTCACTGGCATTAAAATGTATACTTAAGAAAAGGTCTGCTTCTACTTCATTTGCTAAGTTTACTCTAGGATTTAAAAAAACTGTTTCATCATCTAATCTAGTATAATATACTTTAATTTTATCATCATTAAATTTTTCTTTTAACAACGAAACAATGGAAAGATTAAAATCTTTCTCATAATACTGTTTATTTGCTGAGCAGGTACCTGAATCCTTACCACCATGACCTGCATCAATTACAATTATATTTTCATAAACATCTGTAGGCTTTTTTAAAGAAACATAAATACCTTCTTCACTTTTGTATAAGGTTGGAGCATATAACTCATCAAGATTTAATGTTAAGACTATATCCTGTTTATCTAGCCCTACATTCTTATATTCAACTTGAACTTGGGTTACAGGATCCGGATTTTTATTTGTACCATCAATACTAGAGGTTAAATCATTCTCATGTTCGTAATTGACAGGTAATGATTCTTCTTCATTACCATTAAAAGACGTTGTAACATAAATTAATTTACTTTCGCTTTCAATTTGTAATAAGGACAAATCAACATATTCCTTATTACCATTGATACGTTTAAGAACAAGAGGCTCATAATCCTCTTTATGTACACCAGTAATAGTAATTTGAACGCTCTTATTACGATATAGGTCAACAATTTCAATGCTATTGGCAATTTCTGATAGTGGAAAAAATATATATTTATCTCCTAAAGATTCAATCATTGAATTACTCATTACTACCCTATCATTTATATTTCCCTTATCACTTATTTCATTTTTATCAATTATAACTGTACTCTCATCATCGATTACTTCTTGGTTTATATCTTTCTCTATGTCATGTATATCTTCTTTTTTTAAAGCTGAATATATCATAGATGAAGAAAATACTAAAATAAGTAATATCCCACTGAGCACAGCTGTAATCCTAAGCAATTTTTCTGTCATTTGTCATCCCCCTAATGAATGAATTATACTATGCATTATTGAATTCCACAACAAATTTTTAAAGTTTCTAATAATTTTATTAATATGATTAGCCAATTATTAATGAATTATTACATTTTACATACATATCTAAAATAGATTCTGTTTGGTTAACACATACTGATTTAATACCTTTAGATTTTCAATCTACTTTTCAGTATATGAATTTACTTTTTAATAATATATTAGTATAATCAAATTATATATTTCACATTATAAAATTATAATATCAATAACGGGAGGGATTATGTCGCAGTCAAATTATAACATTATAACACAAGTTGATGGTTCTAAGACTAAACTATATTATTTTTATTGTGGTGATGCACCAAAAGGCAGCGTTCTTATTTTTCATGGTATGACAGAACATCATAAACGTTATATTCCATTTGCAAAATTTCTAAATGACCATGGTGTTGATGTCTATTTATATGATCACCGTGGTCATGGATCTGATACGATAATCAAAAACTTAGGATATATTCATAATAAAAATGGACATAACCTTTTAGTAGATGATGCACTCTCAGTAACAAAATATGTAAATCTCAATAAACGAAGTGAGAAACTTGTACTTATGGGACATAGCATGGGTTCTTTAGTATTACGTAACCTTATACAAGAGTTTGATAAAGTAAGTGGTGTAATTATCTGTGGTACTACTTTCCCCAATAAAATTGAAACAATCTCAGGATTAATTTTATCTTCTATAATTCAATTTAGATATGGTGGTAAACATTTATCACCTTTCTTCAATAATATATTATTTGGTAGAAAGACTTACACTAGCCTTGTAAAACAAACTGATTTTGATTGGTTATCTAGAAATACTACAGAAGTTGATGCATATATCAATGATCCTTATTGTGGATTTGTTTGCTCAATTAGCTTTTACCGAGGACTATTACAATTAGCATATAATGCATCTGATAAAGCACGTATGAAACGCACTAGAAAAAATCTACCTATGTTTATAATATCTGGTTCTAAGGATCCTGTAGGTAACTATGGAAAAGAGGTTAAGAAATTAATCTTATTTTATAAAAAAGCTGGTTATAATAATATCTCATATAAATTATACAAAGATTGTAGACATGAACTTCTTCTAGAATTAAATGCTAAGGAAGTTATGGAAGATATATCAAATTGGTTATTAAATATTTTTTCCTAAAGAATAAGGCAAAGATTATATACAAGTATCTTTGCCTTTTATATTATTTCATTTTTTATATTACTCTATATATCTAATTTAGGTTTCTCTCTTTTCGGTGGTTTTGGACCCATATATTGATAGAAATAAGTTTTCATCATACCATTGTATATTTTACGATTTTTATTTGCTGTTCTTCCAATATATTTTTGCGCATCCTCATATCCAGTAATAATATAATATGACCAAGCATCTAATGACTCAAAAGATTTACCAATTGTTTGATATAATTTAGGTAAATTCTCTTTTTCTTCTAGTCTTTCACCATATGGTGGATTCGTTATAATAAAACCATATTTTTTACTATGACTTAAATCTTTTACATCTTTTTGCTGAAAATGAATATATTGATCAACTTCTGCTAAAACTGCATTCTGTCTCGCTGCATTCACAATTTCTCCATCTAAATCAAACCCTTGTATTGTCATATCTATATTTTTTAGCATAACATCATTTGCTTCTTCGATAGCCTGATACCAAACTTTCTTTGGAATTAAATCCGTCCAATTTTCTGCTAAGAAGGATCTATTCATGCCTGGTGCAATATTAGCCCCTATCATAGCCGCCTCAATAGGGATTGTTCCACTTCCGCAAAAAGGATCTATTAATATCCTATCTTTATTCCATGGTGTAAGCATTATTAATGCTGCTGCAAGTGTTTCAGTAATTGGGGCTTTACTTGCTAGCTTTCTGTATCCTCTACGGTGTAATGATTCACCTGATGTATCAATACCAATGGTTACTTCATCTTTCATAAAATTCACTCGTATCGGATATTCATTGCCATCTTCAGGAAACCATTCTATTTTGTAAACTTGCTTCAATCTTTCTACCATAGCTTTTTTCATAATAGACTGTATATCCGAAGGGCTAAATAATTTACTTTTTATTGAGTTAGCTTTTGTCACCCAAAACTTCCCATTAGAAGGAATATAATTTTCCCATGGAATAGCTTTGGTCTTTTCAAATAATTCTTCATAAGTTTCAGCTTTAAACTTTGCTACTTTTAATAATACTCTCTCTGTTGTTCTTAAAAATATATTCGCTCTAGAAAAAGCAGATTCATCACCAGCAAATGTAACTTTACCATCTTCTACTAATATTACCTCATAACCTAAATCCATTATTTCTTTTTTTAATACACTCTCTAATCCAAAATGGCATGGTGCCACAAATTCAAACCGGTTCATCTATCGTACTCCATTCTTTACTTCATTATACTTTTAATTATAGGATTTCTTATTGATTATATCATAATACCTATAAGCTTGTAAATGTATACAAAGACTTAACTTTAAGTAGCCATATAATAAATCAATCTTTTACTAAGGAGCCTCTGTATGCACAGATTCCTCCATATAGACTTTTTACATTATACCCCGATTTACTTAATTCTCTACCTAAAAACAAACTCAAATTACCTCTTTCGCAATAAAGTACAAGTTCATTATCATAAGGAAAAGGATTTATTTTTAATTCCAACTCGGTATATGGAATATTAATTGCACTTTTTATATGACCGCTTTGATATTCATATTTCTCTCTAATATCAATTATTTTTACATTGTTTTTTCCAATGAATTTTTCGACGTCTTTTGCACAAATAGTTTCCAAACTCATAAAATCACCTCTGATTCCACTATTATAATATTCAAAAAATTTCACATTGTGCAAATTTAGCAAAGCTATGTAGGAATGAACTATCATGTATAGAATAATAGCGTAACACCGCACATAAAGAAAGTGACGCTAGAAACTACTCTCTAACGTCACTTTTCCTACCATTTTTAATTACTCAACATTTTTTGATGAAGTCTTATTTGAAGCATTATTTCTTGTAGCATTTTTTGATTGGCTTCCTGTATTATTACTTCCTGTAGAATTATTATATTTATTACTATTTTGAACTTTGCTTTGAGTATCATTTACTGATGATACCTTTGATTGAGTGTTTGATTGAGTGTTTGATTGAGTATTTGACTCTGCTCTGTTTTTAGAATTATTACCTGATGTTGAGTTGTTGTAATTGTTTGCCATATTTAAGCCTCCTACAATATTTTAATATTAATTATACAAAATTATTATTAGCTTAACTTACACAAAATATACATGTAAATTAATAATCAACAAGAATATATTATAAATTTTATACAAATTTTACTATTGTAGTATTGCATAAATATTACTATTGTTCTATTTTTTGTTATTTAAATAACACAACTTTTTTAATCTATTGTATTGCATTATGATGTAATTTATATTATAATAATAATGTGTTAATGAGATATCCTTGTTGATTCTTATTACACACTATATAACCCCTTATTAATTATTTATACTCCCCTCATCGAAACGACCACTTGGCTCCCCCAAGTGGTCGTTTCATTTTGTTTAAATGCCTTAAATTTTCCTTATTATAATATATAATTTTATAAATCAAATACAATCTTTTCACCTTTTTTTATTTGTATCATAAAACGTAGAAGTATAATAAAAAAGACTACACTTATTAAAAGGTATATGATTTTCGGTAATTCGAATATCCTTTTATCAAAAAAAACTAAATTAATAGCAGCGGACACATTATTGAAAATATGTATAAGAATACAATAGTAGAGACTTCTATATTTGCTTATAATGCCTACCGTAATCCCAAAAAGAAAATAAAATATAAATAACTGTATATTAAAATGCAAAGTAGCAAAAACGAGGGCTTGAATTAGATTCGCAATCCAAAAAGCATGTTTTTTATTAAATTGATTCAGCAATATTCCTCTAAAAATTATTTCTTCCAAAATAGGTCCAGGTATAACAGCACTAAAAAGCATAAGACCTTTATAGTCATAGTCAATGGAATAACTGGGTAAAAAAAATGATACTGCTGCAGATTCAGCTAAAACATAACATATATGTATAATTAATGAAAAAAATATAATTTGTGTCCATTCCGTTAAGGTTGGAAATATATTAATATCAGTAATTCTGGTTTTTTGATATAACTTGTACAATAAACGAATTGATATGATGTATAAGATAATCACCACTATGTCGCCAATTACTGATTTAATACTAATGATAGACAATGTAATAATGATTTGAATTAAGAAATAAATCAAAAATGTTTTTATAACTGTTTTCATTTTAAACTTACCTCCTTTTTCAATAACAAATATGCAACTCTCTCAATATTCATTCTCTATAATGTGAATATGTACTTATATATACAATATACAATATACAATATACAATATACAATATATATTATATATTTCAATACAGTGGTGCTCATTGGTATTTAATCAGTGCTATTTGGTATTTACAATTATATCATATATAGTATATGTTTGCAGTACACTGAAGAATAAATGATTAATAAAAAGACCAATCCATTATATATACGCATATTGGATCAGTCTTTCATTATTAGTATTCATATTTCTTTTATCGACGTCTAATACTATTTGATATAAATTTATATCCAAAATATATTATTAAAACAGGAATACCAAAATTAAAAAATACGCTTATGGCAATACTGCTTAAGAAAAATAGTAAAGATAAAATCGCAATTATAACAATAACTAACAACAATTTATGATACCACTTAACAGATGTTCTCAAATCAAAATATGATTTGTTATTTGAATTTCTACTAGTATTGCTATCTTGGTTATAATCTTCTCTATTATCACTTGTTTGATATTCTCTATAATCATTCACATTTCTATATCCGTTATAGGATGTCCCATGTGATATTTGGTATGTTTCAATTATAGTCTTAGCTATTAGTCTAGGATCACCTAATTCTTGTAATATTTCTTCTTCACTTTTTTGACTCATATTAGTTGTAATATATTCATTGTAAAATTGTATATTACTTTCTATTTCATTAACAGGAAGCTCTGAAGATAAAGCTGCCCGCAAATTATTTAAAAATTCAATTTTATTCATATTCATCCTCCTACCTAAAGTATTGCCTTTATCTGTCTGAATTATTAATTTCATTTTTCATATATAATATATTAAAATACAATTAAATACAAGGTTTTGATTGTTAAGTTAATGAAAGTTTAATATTCTTATTTTTTTAAGAATAAAAAAAGACTTAAATACAAAGTATTTAAGTCTTCTAATTAGCATTTTATTATGTGCGTTAGAAGATTCGAACTCCCGACCTTCTGGTCCGTAGCCAGACGCTCTATCCAGCTGAGCTAAACGCACGCACAACTATTCATATAAGATTAGTTGCAATGATTACATAAATACATAATCATTATAAAATGCCGGCGACCGGAATCGAACCGGTACGGGCGATTAAGCCCGCAGGATTTTAAGTCCTGTGCGTCTGCCTGTTCCGCCACGCCGGCATTAATGGGACCAATAGGGCTCGAACCTATGACCCTCTGCTTGTAAGGCAGATGCTCTCCCAGCTGAGCTATGATCCCAGGGATAAACAATTGTATTGTTTCA
>JAEWHU010000089.1 GCA_023387635.1 Bacillota bacterium | reverse complement strand
TATCTATTCAGACTATTCATCCCAGTTATGATATACCTGTTGAACATCGTCATCATCATCAAGTAAATCAAGTGTTTTATTTATGGATTTAATATCTTTTTCATCGGTTAATTCAACCCAAGTTTGAGGTATCATAGTAACCTCAGCTTGTACCATTGGGATCCCCATTTTTTCTAATGATTCACGAACTTCGCTAAAGGTATCTGGATCAGTTACTATAGAATAACTATCCTCTTCATCCGCAAAATCTTCTGCACCAGCATCTAATGCAATCAGCATTAATTCGTCTGCATCCATGGTAACTTCTTCTTTATCAATAATAATTTGTCCTTTTTTATCAAACATAAAAGATACACAACCAGGAGTTCCAACATTACCATTTCCCTTTGTAAATGCATTTCTAACATTTGATGCTGTTCTATTTTTATTATCAGTTAAAGCTTCTACAATTATTGCAGTACCACTAGGGCCATAGCCTTCGTATGTAACAAACTCATAGTTAACTGAGTTAGTATCGCCAGCAGCTTTTTTAATGCTTCTATCAATGGTATCATTTGGCATGTTATTTGATTTGGCTTTCGCAATTAAATCCTTTAAGCGGTTGTTATTATTAGGATCTGGACCTCCCTCTTTTACTGCAACTGCAATTTCTCTTCCTAGTTTAGTAAAAATCTTACCTTTTGCAGCATCATTTTTTTCTTTTTTATGCTTGATATTGGCAAACTTTGAATGTCCTGACATAATAATTCTCCTTTTTAATCTATACAAATATCAATGTTTTTAATTCCAACTCACTTTTTTATACGCTTTTGGAATTAATTAGTTTATTCATTTTTTCCATAACAGTAATCGTTTCTTCTGCTGTTTTTATCACACACATTAATGTATCATCACCAGCTATGCATCCCATGATTCCTTGGATGTGTAAAGCATCTAAAGCAGCAGCTACTGCCATAGCCATACCTGATACGGTTTTAATAACAATAATGTTTTGTGCCATATCCATAGAGACAAATCCATCTTTTAGTACACGAACAAACTTTTCACTTAAACCTGTTTCCGCATTATTTAATACTATATACTTCTGTTTTCCATCATCCACAGCTACTTTTGTTAATTTAAGTTCACGAATATCTCTTGATATGGTAGCCTGTGTTACATTATACCCCGCACTATTTAATAGTTCTGCTAGTTCTTCTTGAGTTTCTATATCATGCTTATTAATTAACTCAATAATCTTACTTTGTCTTCCTACCTTCATATTAATTATCCACCTTGTCCAATTTTTGTTCTAAGTACGTCAAAAAAACTGCTCTTACTAATTTTTACTAATTGGGTCTCTTCCTTTGCTTTCCTAATCTCAATTACGTCCTCCGCTTGAAGTAAGATAGCTTTCCTACCATCAAAGGTTGCTATAGCTTCTACTTCTTGGGTTTTCTTGGCTCTATTAATCATTATAGTAATTTTATCCTCAGCTGCAACAATAATAGTTCTTGCATTTAAGGAATGTGCGCAGATCGGTGTGATGAGCATTAATTTCGTTTCAGGCTTTACAACAGGACCTCCCGATGATAAATTATATCCTGTGGAACCTGTAGGTGTGGAAATAATTACTCCATCACCACGATACTTATCAACAAGCTCGTCATTAACATAAATACTTACACATATTATCCTTGAAAATCCACTTCTTGTAATGACTATATCATTGAGTGAATATCCTTGACATAATAATTCATCTTTTCTTGATATCATCCCATCTAACATCATTCTATTTTCAAGTTTATAGTTATTAGCATAAAGACTATCCAAGGCGAACAACAAATTATGTTTCTCAATTTCTGCCAAAAAACCTAGTGTTCCAAGATTAATTCCTAATATTGGTATTCCCTTTCCCACTAAATCGTAAGCCGCTTGTATTATGGTTCCATCACCGCCAAGAACAATTGCACACTCAGTATCTTTAGATAGTAAACTGACATCTGTAAATCGATAATTATGCTCCATTGGCTCCTGACCGTTTAGTATAATACATTCTTTGTTATTATTATGCATGTACTCTACTATCTTCATGGTAGTTTCCATATTCTCATCTTTTTCTCTATTAGTAATTACGCAAAATTTATCCATTCTAAACTCCTGTTACATATCTATATGACACATCTATTTGATTATTTATTCACTTATACGATGATTTTATCATATTTCTAATATCATTACAAGTTTAATGTATCATGTGCATTATTAACAATATCATCAATACTTTTCTCTATATCCATAAGTTCTACATTGTCTATATAGTCCTTACATTGTCCTAAATTCATAACATCAGCTTCCAATGTATTAGAACGAATATCCTTTTTTAAATGTAATAAATATTCAATATTTCCTTCCGGTCCTTTAATCGGAGAATAATCCAGATTAAGAATACGAAACCCGATATGAACAGCATGTAAGATAACTGTTTCAATAACTTGGATATGGACACTTCTATCACGAACAACACCCTTTTTACCAACTTTATCTCTACCTGCTTCAAACTGCGGTTTTATCAGACAAACAACTTCGCCTTTATCTTTTAGTAGATTTCTTACTGGTAATAATACTTTGGTTAAAGATATAAACGCTACATCAATAGAAATAAAATCTATGTCGTCATTTATTGTTTCTGGCTCTAGATAACGAATATTGGTTTTTTCCATAGAAACTACCCGCTCATCTTGTCTTAATTTCCAAGCTAATTGATTGGTTCCAACGTCCACCGCATATACTTTACTTGCTCCATTTTGAAGCATGCAGTCGGTAAAACCACCTGTGGAAGAACCAACATCCATACAAACCATATCCTGTAAGGATAATCCATAGTTTTCAATTGCTTTTTCAAGTTTTAAGCCACCACGACTCACGTACTTAAGAGATAATCCCTTTATTTCAATTGACACACTATCAGGGAAACTACTACCTGCTTTATCTTCTCTTTGACCATCTACAAACACATTACCTGACATAATAATAGCTTTTGCCTTTTCTCTTGACTCAGCCAAATTCCTTTTTACAAGTAATACATCTAATCTTTCTTTCATAATTCACTTTACTCCCGTGGTATGCTTTAGCATACATTTTAATCAAGATAAGCGGATGCTTTCCCCGCTTTAATCCCAGTCGTATGCTTTACATACATTTTTAATCTATAACCTTTTTAATTTTATTATATATGCTATCTTCATCTAAGCCATATTTTTCTTTTAGAATGGAAACTTCACCTTGTTCAATAAATATATTAGGCAAGGATATGTTTATTTGCTTTATGTGATTGTAGCCGTGTTCCATCAAAAAGCTTGTAACACTTTCGCCATATCCACCTGCCTTAACATTTTCCTCTATTGTTACCAAATAATTATGTCTACTTACCATATCATGTAACATGCTTTCATCCATCGGTGCTATAAACCGTACATTAACAAACGTAACATTTTGATTTTCACTAATAAGTCTTTCAGAAATCTTAGCTCCAGCTTCTACCATGCTACCAACAGCTAGTATTAATATATTATTAATTCTAATATCATTATCGATTTTAATATCCGTTAAATCATTTTCACCTTTAGTAATAACATTAGTCACATTTTCATCTTTTAATCTGTAAATTATTTCACTCTTACCATATTCAATAGGAGCATTAAACTCTTGCAATCCACGAAAAGCCGCTCCTCTTGGATAACGAATAGCAATTGGACCATCAAAATCATTAGCGAATTCCAGCATACGCTCCAATTCCTGTCCATTTTTTGGTGCCATTAAAGTCATGTTTGGCATATGAGATAAATAAGAGATATCAAACATACCTTGGTGTGTTTCACCATCATTACCAACTAAACCGGCTCTATCAATAGCAAATATAACTGGTTTTCTTGTTATACATACGTCATGAAGAATCTGATCGTAAGCTCTTTGTAAAAAAGTCGAATAGATAGCAACAACTGGCTTCATACCACTTGAGGCTAACCCCGCAGCAAAAGTAACGGCATGTTCTTCTGCTATTCCTACATCAACAAATCTATCTGGAAATTTCTCTTTAAAGTTTGTTAAACCTGTTCCTTGTGGCATGGCTGCCGAAATGGCAACTACTTTTTTATTTTTTTCACCTAATTCTACCATAGCTTTAGAAAATACTTCAGTATAAGTAATTCCACTCTTTTCCACAGTATTTTTACCAGTTTTTACGTCAAAAGTATCAACACCATGGTATTTGCTAGGATTTTCTTCTGCTAGCTTATAACCTTTACCTTTTTTAGTTATAACATGCACTAATACAGCTTTTTTGGCCTTCTTGGCACTGTTAAAAGCTGTCATCAATTCATTAATATTATGTCCATCTATTGGTCCAATGTAGGTAATTCCCATATCT
>JAEWHU010000085.1 GCA_023387635.1 Bacillota bacterium | reverse complement strand
TCGGATATCCATTATATAATATAGGTTTATTATTTGCATCCGTATCACGAAGGCTTTCAAAATCAATTACCACGCCATCATAATAAATACCATTTCCCGAAGTTATATCCGTTTGCATCGCATCCACAATCGATTGAAGAATGACCAAACGTTCATTCTCATATGGCAACAGTTTAGAATATTTTTTACCGTCCATAAACACGCTTAACTGGATTGATTTTCCTTGACTTTTTGCATATTCTATGGGTTTTAGATAATCTTTTGGATAATAAAAATCATAATTGCCATTCTTAGCTTTTTCAGTATTTAAATAATTGGATTCATTTGCATCTATCATGCTCCAAGCAAAACTTATGGAGTCAAGACTATCTATGTATTCTTGTATCTGAGGGGAAAAAGTCGTATATGCTGGATAAAATGCATGAAGTTCCCCACTCTGTGGTTCTTTCCTATTATCAGTCATTTCAAATGTAGTGTTATTGTCATCTGTACTTTCTGCTGCTGTTGCAACCAACGGCTGCAGAATAGATATAACTGTTAATATGGTGATTATGCAAAATCGGTTTAATCTTCTAATAAACCTATTAATACTACTGTGGTTACCTAGGATGTAATTGTATGTAATTCTTTTCAAAATAGCCTCCTCAATATAGAATTTTATAACGAATAATTATGTAAAAGACTTGGGTTAACTTTTTACTATCTTTTATCATACTTACATTATATTACTTTTTATTCAATTGTCCACTTATAAATTCATATATTGAGTAAGAATAGAAATATGACCATGAAATAAAGCTTCTTATATTAATGATATGCTATTCCTTGTAACAAATGGGAAATATCAATTTATATAGAAAGCTTTATTGTCTGTGTTATATAATTATTTTAATATTTATTCACTTCTTAGCGCTGTTACTGGATCTTTCTTTGCTGCAAGACTAGCTGGTATTAATCCTGCTATTAAGGATAAGAACATACTGATAGCAATTAATAATATTGCATAGCCAACTGGCAAGGATGAAATACCAGATATGCCAGAAAGTGATTTAATTATGGCATTTACAGGTATATTAAGCAGTAATGTTATAACAATACCAAGGGAACCTGAAATAAATCCAATGATTAATGTTTCGGCATTAAATATACTAGATATATTGCTCTTTGATGCTCCAATACTTCTTAATATTCCAATTTCCTTTGTTCTTTCAAGTACTGATATATATGTGATTATTCCAATCATAATGGAAGAAACCACAAGTGAGATTCCAACAAATGCAATTAATACATAACTTATCATATCGATAATATCAGTAATAGATGACATCATCATACCCATAACATCGGTATAATTAATAACTAGTTCTTCCTGCCCTGCATCTATCTTGTCATTGTTATAATCTTTAATGATATCTGCTACTTTATCTTTCGCACCAAAATCTTTACAGTAGATATTAATTGCACTTGGTGTATCCAAATCAGCTACTCCAAGTAAAGCTAAATTATCCTCATAGGTACTTATTTCATATTCATCTTTCATTCTCTCAGAAAAAGTAGATAGTATTTCATCCTCTGTCATAGAGGCCATCATTCCACGCATCTGTAACTGTTGTTCTTCTGGTAAGGTACGCAAATATGTTTCTACATCTTCCATTGTTATTTCGTCTGTTTCGAATGGAATTCCTGTAAATATATTTGTTTCTGGATTAGCAATTTGTGCTTTTGCTACTTCACTCTCGTTAATATGATTAATTACATATTGTGTTAATTCAGAGGTATAGCCTATGGTTCCTCCAATTGATGTAGCACTGGCTTCTTCGTTTGGTCTGATGATACCAACTACCTTTAATTCTAATCCATTATCAATTGCATTAGTCATATAACTTTTATCGTTACTCATATCAACCCATAACTCTGTGGATTCATCATATTGGTAATGATCCGAATTTAGGACTAATTTAAATGTAGTATTTAAGATATCTTCATAATCGAATGATACTTGTTCTGATGTGATTTCTTCACCATTTTTTATTGCCTTTACCTTCTCTTCATACTCTTCCTGTGGTAATAGACCTAGTTGATATAAAGTGGTATCACTTATCTCATTATTCTCATCAACAACAATTACAACTTCATTATAACTTCCTTCTTTTGGCCAAGTGCCTGAAACAACATCATATTGTGCTTTTAATAATTCTTCGTTACCAAGAAGTTCTGTAAAAGTATCACTGGATACAAATTGTGCCATGGCCATCGGGGTCTTATTTTCAGTGCCACTTGGATTTACCTTCTGAATTCCACTCGTTGTATCCGAAGTGTATATCTGAAGTTCTAAATCATAGCCATACTGTATGTCTGTAATATAATCGGATATTCCACTTTCATCACTTTCTAGAAATTGTTTAAATGCTCCTAAATCGTTACTTTCCGTTTTAGCCGTCATCATACTCATACTGTTTTCCAATACATTTTTTGAATAGACTTTGTCTAGGTCATGTTTCTCACTATCATCCAGGAGTTGACCTCGGCGCGCTTCTAGAATTGCACTGTAGTCCAAGGTTTGGCTTTCAATCATAAGTGGATATGACGATAAGGTATCACTTTGAACTTTTGCTATATATTCATCAATTCCACTAGATAATGATAATATAAGCGCAATTCCTATAATACCAATACTTCCTGCAAATGCAGTTAAGATAGTTCTTGCTTTCTTTGTTTTTAAATTATTAAGACTTAAAGACAACGCTGTAGAAAATGACATTCTTGTCTTTTTAATTGGAATACTTGTTTCTGGTTTAGCTTTTGATGTCGCTTTTACTTCACTTTGAATATCAAATGAGTTAGAATCACTTATGATGTTACCATCTTTTAATTCTACAATTCTTGTGGCATAATCCTTTGCTAATTCAGGATTATGTGTAACCATAATAACTAATCGGTCTTTTGCAATTTCTTTAATAATCTCCATTACCTGGTAGCTAGTTTCAGTATCTAACGCACCTGTTGGCTCATCAGCTAGTAGAATATCTGGATTATTAACAAGTGCCCTAGCAATTGCAACTCTTTGCATCTGTCCTCCAGACATTTGATTTGGCTTCTTATGTAGTTGTTTACCAAGTCCAACCTTTACAAGCTCTTCTTTTGCTCTTCTTCTTCTTTCTTTTTTTGATACACCAGATATGGTCATAGCAAGTTCCACATTTGCAAGAATCGTCTGATGTGGTATTAGATTATAACTTTGGAATACAAATCCAATGGTATGATTTCTATAAGCATCCCAATCTCTGTCCTTGTACTTTTTTGTTGATACACCATTTATTAGTAGATCACCCTTATCATATCGGTCTAACCCCCCTATGATATTTAACAGTGTTGTTTTACCTGAACCACTGGAACCGAGTATTGCAACAAATTCATTATCTCTAAAATTCAAACTGACATTGTCAAGTGCGGTTTGAATTAAATCGCCTGTTTGATACTCCTTACTGATTTTTTTTAATTCCAACATATGAATCGCTCCTTTAATGATATAAATTTCTTTTGTTGCGTTTGTTATGTCGGAATAGTATCACACAAAAAGAAACTGAAAGTTAACTTTCTCACATTTCAATATAATAAGAACGAATATATATTTTAAATTAATTTTGTTATTGCATTCCCCAATTAATATTTATGACATTATCTATTAATTCAATTTTACTCTGATGCTCTTCAAACGTACCATGATTATATTTTGTATTAACTGTAAAATCACCTGAAAGTATATTATTATTGTAAATTAAATTAACTGTACAATCACTATTTGATATATACCAATTATTTGTATTTATATAATTCAAATCTATAGTTATATCATTCTCATATCCATCTATGCACTTTTTAGGTATAATTAATCTAAATACATATTTTCCATAATCTCCACCTTTTGTACTATAATTTCCATTATTTGACTTAACTATATAATTATTTTTTTCTTGATAAATACAAGTTGCATTTATATTATCAAGGGATATTTTTTGCCCATTATAATTTACTGCTAAATTTATTTTAATACGATCACCAGTATATAGTTTATCTTGAATAATAGGTAGATTATTAATAATTATAATAATAATAACAAATATTGAAATAATTGGAATTATCATTATACCTTTTTGTTTTATTTTCACCATCACATATCCTTTCTAAGTACTATTTCTAATATTATTAATCGTAACAAATGATAGTTATATTTACAACATATTTATCTATTTATGTTAAAATAAACATATTTCTCCAACTGTCCTTAAATAATTCATATTGTTTAGATTTATAAGTTAGTTATTTTTCAATTAATAATTAAGTGTTATAATAGAGAAAACATGATAAGTGAGTGATAAAATCATATATATTAAAATTGCGGGACTGTAGTTCCGTTATAAAATATTCTTATTGATTAGGAGGTACAAAAATGTTTCAAGTTTTAGTAGTTGAAGATGATAAAAATACGGCACGTTACATGAAATCTTTTCTAAAACATGCTGGATATGAAGTGCATTTGGCAGATAATGGGTTATCTGCTTTAGAATTAATGGATACACAGCATATTGATATAATAATACTTGATCTTATGATGCCAAAAATGGACGGATATGAGTTAACCAAAGAGTTAAGAAAGAATAATTTTAATCTGCCTATCCTTATGGTCACAGCAAAACAACTTCCTGCTGATAAACACAAGGGGTTCTTAGTGGGGACCGATGATTATATGGTTAAGCCAGTAGATGAAGAAGAAATGATACTGCGAATTAAGGCATTACTACGCCGTTCAAAAATAGTCAATGAGCATGTCATGCATATAGGAGAAGTTACACTAGATTACGATTCATTAACTGTAAGAAGAGGTACAGATATACAGACTCTTCCGCAAAAAGAATTCTATTTGCTATACAAGTTACTCTCTTATCCTGAAAAAATATTTACAAGACTACAACTAATGGATGAAATATGGGGCATGGACTCAGACACTATTCTTACTACTGTAAACGTGCATATTACTAGGCTAAGAAAACGTTTTGAAAATTACCCTGAATTTGAAATAATATCTATTAGAGGGGTTGGATATAAGGCGGTTTGTCATGTTGACTAAGAAGATTTTCAGAAAAATTGGTATGACTTTTACTTTTGTTGGTACGGTATTTATTATACTTGTATTCACGCTCATATGTGCCATTTTCACAGTACGAATACTCATTCATATTGGCTTCTTTGATTGGTCTTTACCTTATCTTCCTTTAAAACCCTTTATTGCTCTAAGTTTTTTTAGTTTGCTATTTGGTATTATCTTGTCCATAATTTTGGGGCATGTTGTTCTAAAACCTTTGCGGGAAGTTATTTCAGCAGCAAACGAACTTGCAGAAGGTAATTTTGATATAAGAATAGATTTAAAGGGACCTGCTGAATTCAAACAGTTAAGTACGAGCTTTAACCATATGGCAAAGGAACTAGGTAATACGGAAATGTTACGTTCTGATTTTATCAATAATTTTTCCCACGAATTTAAAACTCCAATTGTCTCCTTGCGTGGATTTGCAAAGGTATTAAAATATGACGAACTAACGTTAGAAGAGCGAAACGAATATCTAGATATTATTATCAGCGAATCCGAGCGTCTAGCTGCACTTTCCACTAATGTGCTTAAATTATCAAAGGTTGAACATCAGGCAATTATTACAAATATTGAAACATTCAACATATCAGAACAAATACGTCGTTCTATTGCTATTCTGGAGAATAAATGGAATGTTAAGAATATTAATTTTGATTTTGAATGTAATGAAATTTATATTAATGGAAATGAAGAATTATTAAGTGAGGTTTGGTTAAATTTACTGGATAATGCAATTAAATTTACGAAAGAAGGTTCTACCATATCCATAAACCTTGTTCGTGATGAATTCAATGTAACTTTCGAAATCAGGGACTGTGGTTCTGGAATGGATGCAAATACTCGTGAACGAGTATTTGATAAATTCTATCAAGGTGATACTTCACATTCAGGTAATGGTAATGGTCTTGGTCTTACCATTGCCAGGAAAATTGTTGAGCTTCATAAAGGAACCATATGTGTTAAAAAATCTGACTTAACTGGAACTACATTTCAAGTAATTCTTCCAGTATAATAGAATAATCACTAATAAAAGATGTGGTAGTAAAAAGGAAATTTATTTAAAATAGTTAAACCCTTTTAACCTATTGTTAATATAGATTAAAAGGGTTTAAGCAAGTTCTTATTATTAAAGTGTATCCTGTCTTATGAAATATGATATCTTAAAAACATTGAAAATGGAATATTCTTCTCATATTTATAGTATCATTAACCCAATTTCTGCCGTTCCATCGGAAACCAAAAACTAGCTGGTTTTGAACAAAGATTGGGTAAAACCAAAAACTACGTCCATTAAACAACCAGATAAATGTAAAACGGTTAATACATCTTCTGAAACTTCTAGGCTGATGGCCCCCTCTAAAGGATTCTGGAGAAGCATATCCTGGTTGGTTAGAAAACTGACGTTGTTCAGCAGGAAGTTCAGGGGTGAAATTAGGTGGAGCTGTCCTTGGTTCTCTTCCTACGGTCTGAGATTGATTACCTGGACCTCTTGGAGGTTGTTGTAAACTAGTTACCTTTTCTTCTTGCATCTGTTGATACATAGGAAAACCTTCGTTTAAAGAGTGCTTTGCTAACATTTGCTCATATGTTACATCTTTATTATAATCATATCTATCTTGGCTCAATTTTAAAATCCTTTACTTAAACTTTATATATTAGAATATGAAATAATCTTATAAAGGTGAAAAATAAACACATAAAATAAACAATTTAAATAAACAACGAACATAATATTAATTCCCTTAAATATTTGATAGCTGTAATTTCATTAGTTAGAAAATTTTTATATTTTTTAGAAACCACCTTGATTTTACATCCCTTTTTAATATAATAAAATAAGGAAAGCTATTTTCAATAATATATATTACACTGAACGAAATAGAGAATAGAAAAACAACAAGAAAGGACTATGTTATGTGGAATCATTATGACCAAACCCAAATACCGGACTCGGATATTATCAGAGAATATATAGGAAGCCCGCTCTGGGACAAGTTCTATTCCGAAATTATCAAATTATACAAATGTAAAACAATAGTAGAATACAGCAAATGTTCCTTTCAAAGTGGATGGAATATGAAGTTTAAGAAGAGAGGTAAATCTTTATGTACTGCCTATCCATTAGAAGGTGGTTTTAATGTGATGGTTGTTATTGGTAATAATGAAGCAGTTGAGTTAAGCTATATGCTTCCTAATTTTTGCAGTTATACACAACATTTATTCAAAGAAACTAATCCAGGGAATAATTCAAAATGGTTGATGTTTGAGATTAAAAATGAAAATATTCTTAACGACGTATTCGATTTCATAGACCTTAGATATAAATGTAGCATAAAAAAATAAAGTGACGCAATGTCCTATGAATTAAATAATATCCACATGATATGGCCAATGTTTTACATTACCAATATCATGTGGATATTTTCATATATTTAACCTTGGAGACCATTGGCTTGTCGTTCCATGTTCTCAACAACGATATCATGAATATCACCTAATGAAGCACAGTATTCAAGAAGTTTCCATGGAATATTTGTGTGAAAATGAATCTTAATAAGTTCCTCATCACCAACCACAAGTAAGCAATCGCCTTCTATGTTCTCTGTAATATAATCATTTATTGTATCTTCTGAAAGGTTTTCACCTTCAATTAATAATTGAGTATCAAATCTATAATCCATCTTAATTTTTCTCCTGTTCTATTTTGAAATATTTTAAATTAGATACATTTTATCTCATAAAGTGTATCAGATGGTTCATTATTACCAAAGCTAACGTCTGCACCTAAATCTATTAGTTTTTTTACAAAATTATCATATCCTCTATAAATATGACTTAATCCATATATTTTAGACTCACCTTCAGCTATCAATGCTGCCATAACAAGTGATGCAGCCATCCTAATATCCGTTCCCCCTAATGTTGTTCCAGCTAATTTTTGCATACCATTTATCATAATATAAGAGGATGGGTTATCATAAACCATACCCATTCTTCTAATCTCATATAAATGGTTGAATCTCTCAGCATGAATACCATCCTTTATGGTTGACATTCCACTACATTTTAAAGCATATACAGAAGCAAATGGCTGTAAATCAGTTGGGTATCCTGGGAATGGTAATGCTTCAACATGTATAGGTTGTAGCTCAGAATTAGTTGCATCAACAATAATATTGCTACCCTCAAGTTTTATATCTACACCTGAATCCGAAAGAATTGAGATAATAGACATAATATGGTCTGGAATTACATTTTTTATTATCCCGCGACCCTTAGTAATAGCTAGAATAAATAAAAAGGTTCCTGCTTCCAAACGATCAGGAATAACTTCATGTTCTGTCCTAATTAGTTCTTTGTTTGCAGCTTTAATACGTATAACTGGAGTTCCAGCGCCAGTTATCTTAACTCCCATTGAATTTAATAGGATTGCCATATCAACGATTTCTGGTTCCATAGCTGCATTGTATATAATGGTTTCTCCATCCGCCGCACTAGCAACTAGCATCGCATTTTCAGTCGCACCTACACTTGGGAATCTTAAAAATATTTTTTGTCCCTTATATGGAAATTGAGTAGCTTCACATTTTACATATCCATCAACTACTTCCGTTTTAATTCCAAATTTATTAAATACATGCAGATGAATATCAATTGGTCTGTTGCCAATCTTGTCTCCACCAGAAAGTGGTACAATTGCCTTTCCAAATTTAGCTAACAATACACCTAAAAACAAGTTTGATGCTCTAATCTTGGGAACATATTGTTTGCTTAATTCAGTATAACACATATCTCCTTTAATACACACCTTTTTATTTTCACAAATTAGTTGTATACCAAATTCCTCCAAAATTCCTTTCATAGCATCTACATCAGATATTTCAGGTGCGTTTGTTAATACTCCTTCTCCATCACCCAAACACATCGCTGGAATAAGTGCTAAAATTGAGTTCTTTGAACCACTAATTTCTATATTACCTTCTAGAGTTTTTCCACCATTCACCTTCAAGTAAGTTTCATTATTTAACATAATATGTTTCCCCTTTTATTAATTCAGTGATATATTTTTTTAATATTATATAACAGTAAAGCCATTCTCGTTCTTATATTAAATTATTATTACATATCACTGCTATAAGTCATTCTATAACGTACATATTCTGTACTTTCTAATTATACTTTTCCTAATAAAGGAAGTCAATCCATATGTAAAAAGTATATTCTAGTTAATGTAGTGATTATTGATATCATAAGTGTTAATTCAAATTACTAATTAATGAACTCAAATAAACAAAAAGAACATGTCATAAAATAAACTTTAAGTCTATTTCATAACATGCTCTTTTGGCTCTAGAATATTTGATTAAAATATTTATTATTATATTTATTAAACTTTATTCTTCAGCATTTGAATATTAATCTTCCTTACGCATAATAACATATTTCATAACAGGATAATTAATAACTACCTGAATAAAGATATTGATAACATTAGCTATATTGGTTGCCCACAGACTACCAACTACTTTTGTCAATGGTCCAATTACCAAGGTAGGAACATATAAACATATGAAATACACAACCATAATGGTAATTATATAAACTGGAATTGCTTTGCCTAATTTATTATTAGCACCAAATACCAATTTACGTTGTACAATAAAGTTAACGGCCTGGGCACAAGCATAACTTAATAAAAAAGATAGAAATCCACCCAGTCCTCCATTGGGAACAGAATAGTCAAACACCCAAAAAGAGAAATCTGTATTCACAAGAGAAGCAAATAAAAGATTATTTCCAACATTCAGTACAACAAAGTTCGTAATGGTAGCGATATTACTGAGAAGATTAAACATAATAAATTCATAAATTTCCCCATGTTCTTCTTTAAATTGCTGAATGAACCTAATCATTGTCATTCCCCCTAGCTTCTACTTTTACTGCTTGGTTTAATGCTTGTTTAATTTTTCTACTTTCGCTGCCTTTATGCACCCAAGCTCTAATAAGATGACCCATTCCAACAAAGAAATGCCCATTAACGATTTCAAGAATTGCATCCACCATAGCAATATTTACTGCCCCGCCAGTCATCTTAGCAATGCCTCGAAAAGGCATATAGTAGATAAATTGAATATTTAGATTTGGCGTACCCTTAGCATCCGCTTTCTTTTTTATAGAGGTTAAAATTCGATAAACTAACCTTGCAACTGGGCTCTTAGCATAGAACAATTGAGAAATCGTATCATTTCGCTCCAGTGGTAAGGTTTTATCCCACAAGGATGATGGAATAGGGTGTCCTAATAACTCACTGAATTCCTTATCCGATACATTCTTAATATTACCATTGTAATAGCTTGGTAATGTTTCAGGTTTGTATGGACTTACTGAGTTAGTACCTTTCACCTTGATATCTCCACTTAAACGTATGTCTTCCGAAGATGCACCAATTAAAATTTCATATATTCCACTCTCAACTTCAAATTGTTTCGTATTAACATTATAATAGCGAAATGCCATGTCATCTAATGGAATTACAACATTCTTCTTCTCCCCTGGGTTTAGGAACACCTTAGTAAATCCCTTAAGTTCCTTATATGGGCGGAATATAGCATTATTCTTTGCATGTACATATAGCTGGGCAACTTCAGCACCAGCTACATTTCCTGAGTTAGTAATGGTGAAACTAGCTTCTGTTTCCGTTATTATTAGATCAGAATAAGTAAACCTAGTATAACTTAAGCCATGACCAAATGGTAAACAAACTGGTATTTTTGCCGTATCGTAGTAACGATAGCCAACATATAAACCTTCTCGATATTCTGCAGTACGTTCCTTGCCAGGAAAATATTCGTAGGCAGGAGTATCCCTATGTCTAATTGGATAAGTTTCGGCCAATTTTCCGCTTGGATTAACTTTTCCGGTTAAAACATTAAGCATAGCTCCAGCACCCGCCTGACCACTCAGATAACCGTGTACAACTCCTTTACATAATTCCATAAAAGGCAATTCTATAGCTGCACCACTACTAAGTATTACTACAATGTTAGGATTTACCTCATGAATTGCAGTCAATGCATCTAGTTGATTTTTTGCAATATCCATATGACTTCGGTCAAGTCCTTCCGTTTCACTTAGTTCATCCAGACCTAGATATAACAGAACAACCTCTGCGCATTTAGCCAACTGACACGCAGCATCAAGTTTTGTAGAATCTTTTACTCCATTACGGTTAAATCCTTGTTCAAATCCAATCATAGTAAGTCCACTATGCTCAATTAGATCTAAGGCGTTATCTAGTTGTGTTACATTCACAAGACTAGAACCAGCGCCTTGGTAACGAGGTGTTTGTGCAAAGTCGCCGATAACTGCTACTTTTGTGCCAGCTTTAAGTGGTAGTATATTTTCCTCATTTTTTAATAGCACAATGGATTCCTCTGCCGCTTTACGTGCCACCTTATGATGTGCTTCCCTATCAAATTCTTTGTTACCATGAGAATCTATCTGACAATCAAATAGTACTTTTAAATATTCATCCACACGCTGATTAAGTAGTTCATCGCTTAAACCACCATTTTCTACAGCTTTTTTAAGCTGAATATCACTATCTCCTCCAGTGGCAGGCATTTCAAGATGATTTCCAGCTATGAGACCACTTAACCTATCGTTACTACCACCCCAATCACATACTACTATTCCATCAAATCCCCATTCCTCAACTAAAATATCGCGAAGTAAATGTTCATTTTCATTGGTATAAGTGCCATTCAATTGATTGTAGGATGACATGATTGTCTTTGGATGTCCTTCTTTCACTGCTATCTCAAATCCTGTCAGATAAATTTCATGTAAGGTACGCTCATCCATAACCGAGTTACTAGCCAAACGTAATAACTCTTGATTGTTTGCTGCAAAATGTTTTGGACACGCTGCTATGCCACGACTTTGTATACCGCGTATATATGCTGCAGCCATTTTACCAGATAGATATGGATCTTCGGAAAAGTACTCAAAATTACGTCCACATAAAGGACTTCGTTTAATATTTAATCCAGGTCCAAGAAGTACATTAACCTGTAGTGCTACCGCCTCATCACCCAAATATTTACCTATCTCTTCTCCAAGTGATATGTCCCAACTATTCGCAATGGTTGCTGCAGTCGGAAAACAAGTAGCTGGAGCACCAGCATTTAATCCTAGATGATCAGATGCAGCTAGCTGCTTACGAATACCATGAGGGCCGTCTGCCAAAAACATAGCTGGTATATTCAATCGTTTGATTGCCTTGGTTTGCCAAAAATCCTTACCAGATAGTAAAGATACTTTCTCTTCCAAAGTCATTTTTTCAATTATATATTGATATTTCATGGAATTCACTCCTTAAAAAGCACCTACCTCCTCCTATTATAGGTAGAGGTAGGCACTGTAAATTTACTATTTTGGAACTATAGCTTTAACTTATTTTTCTTTTTTCTTTTTTGTACAACCCATAACGCCTAGTGTTATAAGTCCTAATAGCACTGCATCAACAGTAGTAAGCATCCATATCCAACTTGGAACTCCAACTCGTGCAAGTTCTAAGGCATTGCTGTTTGCAACTGTATATAGAATATTATGGGAAGCTCTACGCATATTTTGACGACCAGTAGCTGTATCAGCTGTGTCAAATTTACTAGCCATGGAGTTAAGCATCAAGTCATTACCGGAATCAATTGCTTGATCTGGATCCATATAGCCTCCAACCATAGAATTATCAGTTATAACTACACCTCTAAATCCCCACTCATCGCGAAGAACAGTTTCTAGTAATGCGTCACTGTTTCCAGTCCAAGTAGTACCAATACGATTCCATGCTGACATAATCGCACGTGTACCACCTTCTTTAACTGTAATCTCAAAAGGTTTTAAATAGATTTCTCTGATTGCTTGTTCATTACTCCAAACGGCATTACCAATTACATTGGTTTCTTGGTCGTCTAGTGCAAAGTGTTTGATGTAAGTATAAGTATTGGTGCTGTTGGTTCCACGAACCATGGCAGCCCCCATCTTTCCACCAAGAAGTCCATCTTCTGAATAATATTCAAAATTTCGTCCACTAAAAGGAGTACGATGAGTATTCATTGCAGGACCATAGATACCGGAAACTCCTTTTGCATAAGCTTCCTCACCTAGAGTTTTACCAAACTCTTCAGCTAAATCGGTATTCCAAGTAGCAGCTACTACAACTTCACTTGTATATTGGTTACCAGTTGTTCCGTTAATTAAACCATTAAGGCCTGCAGGTCCGTCAATGTCACTAACTTGAGGTTTTCCAACAGCAGGAATAGCAACCGTTTGCCAACCACCGGAACCAATTAGGTATTCCATGTCTTTTACAGAAAGCTGCTCTAATAACTGATCCCATTTTGGATCATCATAAGCAAGACCTTTCATATCAGATAATTTTAATCCATGTTTCTTATAAATGATATCTTCTGCATTCGGATCAGTTTTCACACTCACATCACTAAGTGCCTTCATTAATTCTTCTGTAATTTGCTGATCGGCTGTACGCTTAGTTGGCATAGTACCTGCCCAATCGGCGCGGCTAACATATTTAATGTCACCGGCTGCATCATCAAATTGATTCGTTGCAGCTGTATTATCACTTTTACGTCCAGTAACTGTTTTTGCATTAGTATAAATCTTACTATCAATTAGGTCATGACTATTGTTCATTAATTTAATTTCATAGTCACCAGATTCAAGCACATAAGCTTTGGCATTTTTGTAATCGTAGCTTGCCATATCTTCTATTGCAAAAGAAAGTGTAATTGTTTCACTTTGGCCAGGCTCTAATACTTCTGTTTTGTCAAATGCAACAAGTACAACATGTGACTTTTCAATTCCACCTTTTGTATAAGGTGCAGTGTAGTAAAGCTGAACTACTTCTTTTCCAGGAGTATTACCAGTATTAGTAACTGTTACATCAACAGAGATAGTGTCATTTTCTACTTGTAACTCTCCCATCTTCTGCTCAAAAGTAGTATAGGACAGACCATATCCAAATGGATACTGTACTGTTTTCTCAAAATCTATAAAACCATCTGCAGCAGCAGTTTCATAATAACGATAACCTACATAAATACCTTCTTGATAATTAACAAAAGTATATGATTTCGTTTTATCTCCAGTCATCATGGCTATTAGACCATTATCTTCGTGTTCAGATCCTAAGTAAGTAAAGTTACCTGCATTAAAGTAAGCAGGACTAGAAGTTACGTCATATGCATAAGTATCTGGTAAACGGCCAGAAGGATTTACTGCGCCAGATAGGGCATATCCCACAGCATTTAAACCAGTAGAACCAGGACCACCTATCCACAATGCTGCATCCACGCTACTTTCATCTAAAAAGCCTAATTCCATTGGAGAGGATGAATTAATAATCACCACTACTTTGTCAAAGTTTTCTTCAACCATTGAGAGCATTGCTTCTTCATTCTCAGTCAATTCCATATAATGTCTACCTGGGGTGCCACCTTCATAGTCTGCCATATCAAAAGGCATATCAGCACCTTCTCCACCTGTACGGGCAATCACAACAACGGCAGTATCTGAAAAATCTTTGGCATTCTTAAGTAGCTCATTGCTATACGCGCTTACTGCTGGTTCAGTGACATTGTAATTACCGCCTAGCATATCAAGAACACTGGTTTTTCCCTTTTCAGGCAATTGATCCTTGTAAAACTGTATCAAGTCACCATTTACTTGAAACCCTGCATTCTCTAATGCACCTTGAAAAGTCACATTGGAAGTTTCATCTGCTGCACCAGAACCGGCTCCACCATACGCAATTCTTTGTGAGGCATAACCAAATACGTTCACATTTTTAGTATTTAATGGCAATGCTTTTCCTTCATTTTTAAGAAGTACAAGCCCTTCAGCTTCTAAACGCTCAGTCAATTCTTTGGCATGAGCTGTAATGTCAGGAATTTGTTCTGCAGTTACAGTATTTCTGTCTAATAGTTGATTAATAATAACATGGAAATTACCAACCATAACATTTATAAAAACTACAAGTATCAAAACTAGTGAGAGTAGAACTGTCGCAAATTTTTTCACTCGCTTGTTCTTTTTCGCTCTGTAAATGAATAGGGCTATAATAAGAACCCCTGCTATAATAACTGAAGTGCTAATAATACTTGTAATACGTCTGATGCTAGGCCCTAATGGATTAGGAAAAGCAATTGCCCATATTATAGCAACTAAAATGCTGGCAATTACAACGCCACCAGTTATTAATCCTATCTTTTTCTTATTTGTTTCTTTCATATAAACATCTCCTTTCTAGATTTTATCTTTATAGTGAATATAACAATAAAGATGTAATCTATACGATTACATCTTATCACATTTGCATAACATAATTTCATCCCATGCATACTTTGTCATTTTTAATGCATACTTTGTCTTACGTTAAACTTTTCTTATCTATTTTTCTTGCATTGGAAAAAGTATCCTCAAACTAAACCAGTTATCTTCTCCATGTATGGTTAAGGAACCACCATATTTTTCTACAACTTGCCGAATGCTTTTAATACCATAGCCATGATATGCTGCATTGGTTTTTGTAGTAACTGGTAGACCATCTTCCATTTCTAGTGTACTTTCATAATAATTGTCAAACTTCAGTATAATAAAGTCATTTTTGGAGGAGACGGACATGGTTATCAGTCGTTTTTCTAGTTCCTTAAGCTTTTCCACACTTTCAATGGCATTATCCAGTGCATTCCCAATAATAACACAGATATCCATTACTTCCATAAAATTCAGTAACGTACCATCTGCCATACATGTAAAATTAATTCCATGTTCTGAGCAATAAAGTGCTTTACCAAAGAGTACTGTATCAAGTACTGTATTCCCCGTTTTGTTTTCTGCCTCATGTTTGCGAATAGCATTGTCCATCTCACGCAAATAAACTTCACGTTTTTCGGGGTCGTTTTCACTTCGAATTATCGCAATTTGGTGTTTTAAATCATGATATTTTTGACTGATGAGTTCATCATTCTCTTTTGATAATCGATATTGCTCGTATTGCTTGCGAAGCAAGTTGTCCATGCCCTCAAGTTCATATCTTAGATGAGCTTCACGTATTTGCTCTAGTTGAGCATATAGCATAACTATACCGATAAAGTCCACAAGTGTGCGGATATAAAGAATTTCATTTCCCATGGTTCCACTAAAGGGAGTATTTTGATATACAAAACTTATATTACTCATTAGAAATACAACCACACCTACCAATATAGAACTCCATAGTTCTTTCCAATGAACATTAAGTCTTCCATTCTGTGGAATGTGGTTGCGCTCTATAAAATAGAACGCTAAAAATACCACTCCATATGTAATTAGTAAAAATAGTCCTGCCCATAACTTACTATTCATACCAAACCTAGCAAAGAAAACATAAATCTGCCATTCAAAGGACGCAGCGAATTCCGCAATAATAAACGCACGGATAGCAAAAAAACCTACATCTCTTATGGAAAGATTGCAGCAAAAGAAAATTAAGGCAAACATAGCAACAAACGCCATTAACATCCACCCAAGCCATAGGAAGGGATGCATCACACCCGCTATATAATTGACACCACATTGTACAAACAATCCTACTCCCATAATGGCAGCAAGACGCAATCCGCTTATTCTTTTTTTCAGTGATAGAATGTAAATTAAACAAGCAAGCCATTCAGCCAAAGCTGTGTATAGTTTAGGAATATCTGGCAAAGTATCCAAGCTCATCATGTCATACCTCCCATATAATCTGTCAATGCATCCATAAAGGCTTTGCGTCTTGGCCGGCTGATCGAAAGATTATATTCGCCCACAAAAACTTCATTGTTATATACTCTTTTAACTTGTGCCAAGTTCACCAGATAGCAGTTGTTACAACGAAAGAAATCTTCACTGGCAAGCCGTACCTCCATCTCCTTCATGGTACAAATCAAAGAGTAATCCATAGTTTCTGCGTGAACAATAATACGATGTTTCATGCTTTCTATGTAATAAATTTCGTTTAATGGAATACGGGCTATACCACCATCGACTTTCAAAGTGATGTACTTTTTCTCTCTTTGTTTATATAATGCTACAGCTCGTTTGAATTTCATGGAAAATGCAAAATAGGATACCGGTTTAATAATATAATCTAGGGCATTGACAGCGTAACCCCGGATAGCATATTGTGCCATATTAGTAATAAAGATAATAATTACATTCAGATCCATTTGTCGTATATGCTCAGCTGCAGTCATCCCATCCATAAAACTCATCTGGACATCTAAAAAAATAATGTCGAATTCTGCGCGATAATTACTTACAATTTCATCACCATCTGAAAACACAGTAACTTCAATAACTTGGCCATATTCTTTTTGATACTGCTTAAGAAATCCTTCTATTTGTTCAACATAACTAGCCTCATCTTCAACGATTGCGACTCTGATCATATTGGTTACCTCCTGGTCTATATAAATTCACCCAATATACTCATTATATATGACTTCACAAATTATTTAAAGAAATGAATTTATAATTGCATATAAAAAAAAGAGGTTAGGTTATAATGCTCCCCCAAACCTCTGTTTATATGTGCTATCAATTATTCAATTTCTGCCAAGAAAGAGATATATTCATGTATTATTGAATCTTTCCTAAATCAATACCTTTTGTTTCTTTAACAAGTACGAAATTTAAGAAAGCTGATAATCCAATCATGATGCCACCCCAGATTAAGCAAAGGCTACCTATTTCAAACATACCAACTAAAATCGCAAAAACTACTCCAGATATTGTTGCAATTACAGTAGCAATAAGTCCAAATGCTGATGCTACTGCTGCTCTTATATTGGTTGGAACGGATTCCATTCTTTGCAATCCTAAAGTATCACCATATCTGAAAAATGCACCATTCCCAAGCCCAAGAATAACACCAATCAAATATGGACTAACATTATTTTTTGTTGAAACAATAAAACAAAATAAAGCCATTAATGCAATAGCAGAAGTTATAATGGCAGTTGGACGTCTTCCAAGCTTATCAGAACAGTAACCAGTTAATATAGCAATAACAGCTGATGAAATTGGAGCTATTAATAATGTTTGGTTAATTTCGGTAGTAGACATACCGTTTGTTGTCATAATTGACTCAACATAACCAACAAATGCCATAATAGCAAATAATTGTGGTATCGTTGCAAGTATATTACCTCTAGCTTGCTTATTAGAAAAGATGTATTTAAAAGCAGCATTAATACCCAGCTTATTTGAATTTGCTTTCTTTTCTCTCTTTGCCGCTTCTGCCTCTAATTTTCTCTCTTCATAGGGTTTACTTAATAATTCGATTCTTTGCTTTTTAAACACATCTGTTTCACGCGCACTTAAAATCAAAAGAATACCACATATGATACCAACGATTGCTGGGATTAAATAAAGCATTCTCCAGTTTAACACTTCCCCATCCGTATAAACTGTTCTTGATACCGCTACTAAAAACACTCCTACTTGTCCGAAGACAGCAGTTATTTGTATAAATGTTGCTCTTTTCTTTACTGGTGCTATCTCCATTACATAGATTCCATGAACATCAGTTGCGATAAAAAAAGTAACCAATGCACTACCGCATAAATAACTTATTAGACTATTTGCAGTAAAGCAAATTATCATTCCTATTGCCATACCAAACACACTGATAATCAATATTTTTTTACGACCAAAACGATCTGACAATGCTAAATAAAATACTGCCATAATTGTAAACACAAGCATTGCTGTGGAAATTAGTGACCATGTTGATAGACCCTGCGCATATGTAACTCCTGTTGGATATACAATGAACTCGTTTACAAGCCATGACTGAATGGAGCCACCTATTGATGATGCAAATTCATCCAAACACCTAACAATGCTTAATAACGACATCATGATTAGTAAATAACCTGCATAGACCTTCTTTTCTGATTTCCACTTTGTTAATTCCTTTAATTCATTCTTTCTAATATTTTCAACTTTCGTAGACATAAAGTAACCCTCCTCAATTTAAAAAGTAAATCCCAATATTTATACAGAAAAAAATAAATGAAATGATACTATAATAATATATTTATATTTATATTTGAATTAGCCTCCCATTTGGCTATATACAAATGACTTATGAAACCACCACTCTAACCCTAGCTAGATTAACAGGTCTTGCAAATTGGTTTGTTTTTTCTCCATCTCTACCGGCTGTTACAAGTAGGACTGGAAAATAGGTTCCAATTTCATTAAAAGTGTATTCTGCCTCAACCGTTGCTTTTGTACAGGATTCATTAGCAAATTTTATTGTAGCAACACTTGCAAAATTACTTGACTTGTCAAAATCGAACTTAGCAGAAATAATATCTCCAGTATTCTCTGGTAGTTCAATTTCAGCTATAAATTTAGCTGTATCTCCTTGTTTAATGTCTGCTCGGATACTACCGTTAACTAATAAATTAACAGATGGTTGAATACCTTTTCTATCATTGGCTTTTTGAGGAATTTCCACTTGTCCAGCATTTATGGTGTAATTGGAATTTTTTTGCGGTGCTATGCCTCTCTCAACCCAGTCACTAACATCTAATAGTGCTTGATGAACTACTGGCATGTATGGAACAACATGTAAATCGTCATATTGATGTTCGCTATCTCCATGCATAGCGTTTTCTACATACCAAAGACGGAAATATTCGTCTACTTTATCCCCACGTTTGCTCTCGATTTGCTTTCTATACCAGTCTTGTTGCCATGGTACTGCGCTTTCATCCATTAAACATCCAACCATAATAGCTTTGCAGTTAAAATATCCCGGTTCTAACATACCGCCACCATTTTGTGTTAGAGATAATCCAACCGGGAATGGTAATTGTCTTTGTGGATATTTGGGTTCACCATTTTCATTTCTGAAAATTTCATTCCATGGAGTATAGCCCTCGGTTACAGGTGGCAACTGATGACGGTGATATGTTTGAAGTGCTAGATAGTCTGAATTATCAAGTCTAACTTCATCACCAACGTTAATTTTTGAAAGTGTATCTAACAGCGCATCTGCGCTTAGGCTGATCCCAACCGAAACTAGGCCTTCGTTAAATGTTCCAATAGGAATTGTCTGTCCAGCTGCTTCACCTGTTTCGATAACTAAAACAGAGCCATGGCCAAAATAAGTTTCTCCATGTGGGTATGTATCTAATTTAATTAAATCTTTATTACCCAAATCTACTTGCAGAGATTTCCAAGCGTCATCCACTCCTGAAAAGCTTTTGTTTCCTTGATTTTTTTTAATTGATGGCATATCTAAAGCTGTAATTTTTGTTCTG